>NZ_JARGEF010000277.1:0-9827 GCF_033794725.1 Streptomyces sp. ID05-39B
GTGCCGGGGTATCGGGGGCGTGGTGGTGTCGGGCGGCGGGCAGGGCCCGGCCCTGGTGACCGGCGACCGGCGACCGGCGACCGGCGACCGGCGACCGGCGACCGGCGACCGAGGGTGGCGGGGTGCCGGTGCCTCCCTCGTACCTCAGTCCCTGCCCGTGCGAAGGATCACCCCGATGTGGGCCGCCGCCGTCGACAGGTGGCGGCGGGCCTCTCGGAGCTGGTCGGCGGTGACTCCGTGGTCGCGGGCCGCGTCGCGGATGTCGTCGCGGAAGCGGTCCAGGAGCCTGTCCAGGTCGCGGGCCGGGTCGTCGCCGGGCGCCTCGTGGGCCCAGGACGGCTCCATGCCGGCCGGGAAGTCCGCCGGGGTCTCGGTGTAGACCGGGCCCTTGGCGGCGGGACCCGCGGCCCGCGCCGACCCCTCGGGCGCCTCGGGCCGCTCCGGGCTCTCGGCGCCGCCCCGGCCGAAGCCGAAGTCCTTGCCGAAGTCACGGCCCAAGTCCTTCCCGAACTCCTTGCCGAAGTCCTTTCCGAACTCGCCGAACTCCTTGGCCAGTTCGGACAGGCCCTCGCGGACGCCCGTCGGCCAGTCACCCCGCGTGAAGTGGTCCTGGACCTGTTCCTGAACCCGTCGCGCTATGCGCTGGACCTCCTCCTGCGCATGGGCCACGGCCCGGTCCTGGGCCTCCTTGGCCTGGCGGCGGGCCCGTTGGGCCTCCTCGCGGGCCCGGCGGCTCTCGTCCTTGGCGCGGCGGGCCTGCTCCTTCCACTCCTGCTTGACGCGCCGCATCTCCTCCTTGGCGACCCGCCACGACTCCTTGTCGCCGTACTCCCCCTGCTCCCCGGTGCCGGTACCGGCACCCGTGCCGTTGCGGGCCTCGGAGGCAGCCGCCCGCATCTCGCGCCGCAGGTCGCCCGCCGCGCCGCGCACATCGGCCCGGATCTCAGCGGCCAGTTCGGCGACCGACTCACGGATCTCCAGTTCCAGGTCGGCGAGTTCACCGCTGCGGTCGGCCAGCTCTGCCCGCCCCGCGTCGGTGATGGCGTACACCTTGCGGCCGCCCTCGCTGGTGTGGGTGACCAGGCCCTCGGTCTCCAGCTTCGCGAGCCGGGGGTACACGGTGCCCGCCGAGGGCGCGTACAGCCCCTGGAAGCGTTCCTCCAGGAGGCGGATCATCTCGTAGCCGTGGCGCGGGGCCTCGTCCAGGAGCTTCAGCAGGTAGAGGCGCAGGCGGCCGTGGGCGAAGACGGGAGGCATGTCAGAGCACCTTCTTGTCGGTCGTGCCGGCGTCCGGGCCGGACGCGGAACCGTCCCCGGCGGAACCGTCCCCGGACAGGGAATTGTCTCCCGGACCGGCGGGCTCGCCGGCCGGAGCGGTCCCCGCCTCCCACGGCCCGTCCTCCAGTGGAGGCCGGCGCAGCAGGGCGATGGAGCCGGAGACCGTCGTGGCCTTGAGGCTGCCGCTGCCCGTGCCGAGGCGGCCGGTGATCCGCTTGGAGCCCCAGTGGCCACTGACCCGGAGATCCTCGAACGCGTTGGAGACCGAGCCGCTCGCGGTGTTCGCCTCCACCTGCGCGTCCGCCGGGTGGGGCAGCCGGATGGCGATCTCGCCCGAGACGCTGGTCAGGCTGATGTCGGTGGGACGGCCCGCCGGGTCGAGGTCGACGATCATCGAGCCGCTCACCGAGTCGGCCTTCACGGAGGAGCCCGCCTCGACGACGGTCAGGTCCCCGGAGACGGAGTTGAAGCGCAGGTCGCCGGTGAGGGCCTGCGCCTCCACGTTCCCTGAGACGGTGTCCGTGCGGACCGGGCCCGTGAGGCCCACCAGGGTCGTGTCGCCGGAGACCCCCTTCACCTCGGCGCGCCCGTCGAGGCCGGAGACCACCGCGCCGGCGCTCACGACACCCACCTCGACGCGGGTGCCGGCCGGGACGGCGAGCGAGACGACGGCACTGCGCTGCCAGCCCTTGCGGTCGAGCCACTTGAGGAAGCCCTTCCAGGGCAGGTCCTCGTACGCCACCGTCAGTGTCCCGTCCCGGTGGGTGACCACGAGAGGGGGTCCCTCGATCCGGGAGACCTCCAGACGGGCGGAACCCCCGTCGGTGCCGACCACGTTGACCGTCCCGTCGACGAGGCGGACGTGCAGCTCGCTCACCGGCTCGTCGAAGGAGAGTTTCCTCGGTTCGGCGACGGACCACTCGGACATGGTGATGACCTCCTCGGCGAGACGACACGCCATATCGCGTCTCCTGAAAAACACGATATATCGCGGGTCCCCGAAGTCAAGACACCCTTTCCGGTGAACGGCCCCCAGCCGGCCCCTAGCCGTCTCCAGTCATCCCCCAGCTGTCCCGCCGGGCACGAAAAAGGGGCGCCCCCTCAGGGGCGCCCCACATGCCGGTGAACCTCCGCGCCACAGGCCACGCATCAAACGTCAGGCATCAAACGTCACGCGGGCAAACGTCACGCGGGCAAACATCACAACACGCCGACGCTCACGCCTCACTCGTCGTCCTCGTCGTCCAGCCGGGCCAGCCACGTCGCCAGCCGCTCCACCGGGACCTCGAAGTCCGGGTTCAGGTCGACGAACGTCCGCAGCTGCTCGGCGAGCCACTCGAAGGTGACCTCCTCCGCGCCGCGCCTCTTCTCCAGCTCTTCGATGCCCCGGTCCGTGAAGTACATGAGTCAAGGATAAGTGGGCGCAAACGGCCGGGCCGCACCCCCTGGAAGGGGTGCGGCCCGGCCGTTGTCCGATGGTGCCGAGGGCGCCTACGCCTCGAACACCTCACGCACCAGCTGCTCCTGCTCGGCCTGGTGGCGCTTGGCCGAGCCGACCGCCGGGGACGAGCCGTGCGGCCGCGAGATGCGGCGCAGACGCTCGCCGTGCGGCACCTCCGCGCCGACGGCGAGGTCCAGGTGGTCGATCAGGTTCAGGGCGATGAACGGCCAGGCGCCCTGGTTGGCCGGCTCCTCCTGGGCCCACAGGTACTTCGCGGCGTTCGGGTACTTGGCGATCTCCGCCTGGAGCTCGGCACCCGGCAGCGGGTACAGGCGCTCGATGCGGATGATCGCCGTGTCCGTGGAGCCACGCTTCTGACGCTCGGCCTCCAGGTCGTAGTAGACCTTGCCGGCGCAGAAGACGACCTTCTTGACGGCGGCCGGGTCGACCGACGCGTCGCCGATGACGGGGCGGAACTGGCCCGTCGTGAACTCCTCCGCCTTCGACGCCGCGGCCTTGAGGCGCAGCATCGACTTCGGGGTGAAGACGACCAGCGGCTTGTGGTGCGGGTTGTGCACCTGCCACCGCAGGAGGTGGAAGTAGTTCGACGGCAGCGTGGGCATCGCGACCGTCATGTTGTTCTGGGCGCACAGCTGGAGGAAGCGCTCGACGCGGGCCGAGGAGTGGTCCGGGCCCTGGCCCTCGTAGCCGTGCGGGAGGAGCAGGGTGACGCCGGACGTCTGGCCCCACTTCTGCTCCGCAGCCGAGATGTACTCGTCGACGATCGTCTGCGCGCCGTTGACGAAGTCGCCGAACTGCGCCTCCCACAGCACGAGCGCGTCGGGGCGGGCCAGCGAGTAGCCGTACTCGAAGCCCATGACCGCGTACTCGGACAGCAGGGAGTTGTAGACGTTGTAGCGCGCCTGCTCCTCGGCGAGGTACTGCAGCGGGGTGTGCTCCTCGCCCGTCTCGCGGTCGATGAGGACCGCGTGGCGCTGGCCGAAGGTGCCCCGCTGGGAGTCCTGGCCGGACAGGCGGACCGGGGTGCCCTCCAGGAGGAGGGAGCCGACCGCGAGGGTCTCGCCCATGCCCCAGTCGATGGTGCCGTCCTCGACCATCGACGCCCGGCGCTGCAGCTGCGGCAGCAGACGCGGGTGTACGTGGAAGGAGTCGGGGATGTTGACCTGCGACTCGGCGATCCGCTTGACGACCTCCGCGGAGACCGCGGTGTTCACGGCGACCGGGAACTCCGCCTGCGGGTCCGACACCGGTCCCGCGCTGGGCTGGGCGGTGACGGCCTCACGGACCTCCGTGAAGACCTTCTCCAGCTGGCCCTGGTAGTCCTGCAGCGCCTGCTCGGCCTCTTCCAGGGTGATGTCGCCACGACCGATGAGGGACTCGGTGTAGAGCTTGCGCACCGAGCGCTTCTTGTCGATCAGGTCGTACATCAGCGGCTGGGTGAAGGCCGGGTTGTCCGACTCGTTGTGACCGCGGCGGCGGTAGCAGATGAGGTCGATCACCACGTCCTTGTTGAACGCCTGGCGGAACTCGAAGGCCAGCCGCGCGACGCGGACGACGGCCTCCGGGTCGTCGCCGTTCACGTGGAAGATCGGAGCCTCGATCATGCGGGCCACGTCCGTGGCGTACATCGAGGAACGCGAGGACTCGGGAGCCGCGGTGAAGCCGACCTGGTTGTTGATGACGATGTGGACCGTGCCGCCGGTGCGGTAGCCGCGCAGCTGCGACATGTTCAGGGTCTCGGCCACCACGCCCTGGCCCGCGAAGGCCGCGTCGCCGTGCAGGGCGACGGGGAGGACCGTGAAGTCCGTGCCGCCCTTGTTGATGATGTCCTGCTTGGCGCGGGCGATGCCCTCGATGACCGGGTCGACCGTCTCCAGGTGGGAGGGGTTCGCGGCCAGCGAGACCTTGATCTGCTCGCCGTCCAGGCCGGTGAAGGTGCCCTCGGCGCCCAGGTGGTACTTGACGTCGCCGGAGCCGTGCATCGACTTCGGGTCGAGGTTGCCCTCGAACTCGCGGAAGATCTGCGCGTACGACTTGCCGACGATGTTCGCCAGGACGTTCAGCCGGCCGCGGTGGGCCATGCCGATGACGACCTCGTCGAGACGGGACTCGGCGGCCGAGTCCAGCACCGCGTCGAGCAGCGGGATGACGGACTCGCCGCCCTCCAGGGAGAAGCGCTTCTGGCCGACGTACTTCGTCTGCAGGAAGGTCTCGAAGGCCTCCGCCGCGTTCAGCCGGCGCAGGATGCGCAGCTGCTCCTCGCGCTCCGGCTTGGTGTGCGAGCGCTCGATGCGGTCCTGGATCCAGCGGCGCTGCTTCGGGTCCTGGATGTGCATGAACTCGACGCCGGTGGTGCGGCAGTACGAGTCGCGCAGCACGCCGAGGATGTCGCGCAGCTTCATCAGGGACTTGCCGGCGAAGCCGCCGACGGCGAACTCGCGCTCCAGGTCCCAGAGCGTCAGGCCGTGCTCGGTGATGTCCAGGTCGGGGTGCTTGCGCTGGCGGTACTCCAGCGGGTCGGTGTCGGCCATGACGTGGCCGCGGACCCGGTAGGAGTGGATCAGCTCGAAGACGCGGGCGGCCTTGGTGACGTCGTCGTCGTGGCTGGCGTCGATGTCCTTGAGCCAGCGGACCGGCTCGTAGGGGATGCGCAGCGCCTCGAAGATCTCGTCGTAGAAGCCCTGCTCGCCGAGGAGGAAGTTCGCGACGACGCGCAGGAACTCGCCGGACGCGGCGCCCTGGATGACCCGGTGGTCGTAGGTCGACGTGAGCGTCATGACCTTCGAGATGCCGAGCTTGTTCAGGGTGTCCTGGCTGGTGCCCTGGAACTCCGCCGGGTAGTCCATCGAGCCGACGCCCATGATGACCGACTGGGCGGGCATCAGACGCGGCACGGAGTGGACGGTGCCGAGGCCGCCGGGGTTGGTCAGCGAGACCGTGACACCGGTGAAGTCGTCCATCGTCAGCTTGCCGTCGCGGGCGCGGCGGACGATGTCCTCGTAGGCCTGCCAGAACTCGAAGAAGTTCAGCGTCTCGGCCTTCTTGATGCCGGCGACGACGAGCTGGCGGTCGCCGTTGGGCTTCACCAGGTCGATGGCCAGGCCGAAGTTGACGTGCGGCGGCTTGACGAGGGTGGGCTTCCCGTCCTTCTCCGCGTAGTGCCAGTTCATCGACGGCATGGCCTTGATGGCCTGCACCATCGCGAACCCGATCAGGTGCGTGAAGGAGATCTTCCCGCCCCGGGCCCGCTTGAGGTGGTTGTTGATGACGATGCGGTTGTCGAACAGAAGCTTCACCGGGACCGCGCGCACGGACGTGGCCGTGGGGACCTCGATGGACGCGTTCATGTTCTTGGCGACCGCGGCGGACGGGCCGCGCAGCGTCACGAACTCGGGGCCCTCGGCAGGGGCGGCCGGCTCGGCCTTGGCAGCCGCCGGCTTCGCGGCCGGGGCCGCAGCCTTGGCGGGAGCCGGAGGGGCCGCCGCGGGCTTCGGGGTGACCGGCGCCGGCGCGGGAGCCGGTGCGGCGGGCGCGGCCTGGGCCGGAGCAGCCGGAGCAGCGGGCGTCGCCGGTGCGGCGGGTGCCGCGGGCGTGGTGGTGGTCGCTGCGGCCCCCGCGGCCGCAGTACCCGCCGGAGCCGAAGGCGCGGCAGCGCCCGGCTTGTAGTCGGCGAAGAAGTCCCACCAGGCACGGTCTACCGAATTCGGGTCCTGGAGGTACTGCTGATAGATCTCGTCGACGAGCCACTCGTTCGGTCCGAACGCGGCCGCGGGATTCTTGCCCGTTCGGTCTGCGTCGGTCGAGATGCTCGATGCGTTACTGGGGGACTGTGGCGACACGGCGGCAACCGCCCTCTTCCGCTTCACAAGGTGATGGACAGCGGGAATAAAGGCTACGCCTCCCCGAGGGTGAAGGTCAGGCCGGGCCACCGCATCGTCGTGTAAGTCACATCGGAAGGGCTGTTTCGGGGGTGGAAATGGCGGGAAACAAACGCGGTTGCGCTGTGAGCGGGATGCATTGAGGCAGGTCGCGCACGCTCAGCGTGCGGACCTGGGCCGACCTCGGTCGGCGGGCTGCCTGATCACACGTGTCCGACTGGGCGAACGTGCGTGGATCTTGTGGCTCCGCTGGGAACTTTACGTCAACTTGGGACGGGAGACTCTCCCGGAAGAGTGATAAGAATCCGGCAACCCCGCTCGGATTCGGCCACTCCGATCCGGCCTCCGTGCAGATCGACCGCCCAGCGGGCGATCGCCAGTCCCAGACCCGTGCCGCCGTCGCTGCCGGGGCCGTGCGGCCGGCGGACGACTCCCCGGTTGAACCGCTCGAAGACCCGGTGCCACTCCGAACGCGGGATGCCGGGTCCCTCGTCCAGGACCTCCAGCTCCAGCGAGTCCGGCAGCGGCCCGCGCCGCGCCCTGACCGTCACCCGTCCGTGCGGCGGACTGTGCTTGACCGCGTTGTCTATGAGGTTCGCGACGACCTGGTGGATGCGCTCCGGGTCCGCGTGCGCGGTCAGCTCCGGAGGGGTCACGTCCAGGTGCAGATGGACGTCCGTACGGGTGTGGTTGCCACCCGAGCCCATCGAGGCCCGGGCCGAGGCCACCATGTTGGCCTCCTTGAGCACACCGGACAGATACGGCCACACCTCGAAACGCCGCCTGCGCAGCGGTACGACGCCGTTGTCGAGGCGGGACAGGTCCAGCAGGGTCTCCACCAGCCTGCCCAGCCGCTCGGTCTGCTTCAGCGCCGTCCGCATGGTCTCGGGGTCGGCCTCGCAGATCCCGTCGACCACGTTCTCCAGGACGGCGCGCAGACCCGCGATGGGGGTGCGCAGCTCGTGCGAGACGTTGGCCACCAGCTCCTTGCGCTGACGGTCCTGGGCCTCCAGCTCGTCCGCCATGAGGTTGATCGTCTGGGCCAGGTCGCCCAGCTCGTCGCGGCGGTTCTCGCTGACCCGGCGGGTGTAGTCGCCGTGCGAGATGGACCGGGCCACGGTGTTCATCTCGTCCAGCGGGGAGGTCAGCGAGTGCGCCACGAACTGCGTGATCAGCAGGGTGGCGATCATCGAGAAGACCGTGATGAAGCGCAGCTCGGTCTCGGTGCGCATGGCGATCATCATCAGCCCGGTGGTGATCAGCACCGAGATGACGACCAGCGTGCCCAGCTTGGTCTTGATCGAGAACGGGCGTACACCGCCCCAGGGCCGCCCGGGGCTTCTCGGTCCGTCCGGCCCGCGGCTCATGGCGTCGGGGTCTCCAGCGCGTAGCCCACGCCGTGCACCGTGCGGATCCGCTCGGCCCCGATCTTCCGCCGCAGCGCCTTGATGTGGCTGTCGACGGTGCGGGTGCCCGAGGCGTCCGCCCAGTCCCACACCTCCGCCAGCAGTTGCTCACGCGAGAGCACCGCGCGCGGGGTGTTCGCCAGGCACACCAGCAGGTCGAACTCGGTGGGCGTCAGATGCACGTCGTCCGAGCGGACCCGGACGCGGCGCTGCGCGTGGTCGATCTCCAGCTCGCCGAGCCGCAGTATCCCGCTGCGCGGCGTCGAGGCCGCGATCGCGGCGCGCTCCACGCGGCGCAGCAGGACGTGCACGCGCGCGGCCAGCTCCCGCATCGAGAACGGCTTGGTCATGTAGTCGTCGGCGCCCACGCCGAGGCCGACCAGCATGTCGGTCTCGTCGTCGCGCGCGGTGAGCATCAGTACCGGCACCGGACGGGCGGCCTGCACGCGACGGCAGACCTCCAGACCGTCGAAGCCGGGCAGCATGATGTCGAGGATCAGCAGATCGGGCTGCCAGGCCTCCGCGGTGTCGACGGCCGTCGGGCCGTCACCCGCCGTTTGCACGAGGAATCCCTCGGCACGCAGGCGGGCCGCGATGGCGTCGACGATCGTGGGGTCGTCCTCGACCACCAGAACCCGCCGCTGCGCACCGGGTGTCGCCGTCGCCGTGCCGTTGTGCGCGGTGTGTGTCTGCTCCATCGCCCGCCCCTGAAGTGTGCTTTCCGGAACCAGTGGGGTGATTCCTTTTCTGCGCATGACTGCGGTTGACGCCTTAAGCATCTGCGTCAGGGCAGCAGCGTACGGGGAGTCACCGCGGCTTTGCTATCCAGGTCGGACGGCGAGGTGCACGACGTCCGGCACGCCTCGGGCAACCGGGATCTCTTCGGTACGCACCTGTTGGAACCCGGCATTCCCCAAGGTTCCCTCGAATTTGGGAGACGGCTGGGCGGACCATACCGCGAGGACCCCGCCCGGTCTCAACAGCCGGGCGCAGCTTGCCAGTCCGGCCGGTGAGTACAGCCCGTCGTTGCCCTCCGTGACGGTCCAGGCGGGCCCGTTGTCGATGTCGAGACACAGCGCGTCGAACGTGTCGGAAGTCTCATTGACGTAGTCGAGCAGATCCGCCTCCACGATCGCGGTGCGTGGATCGGCGAGCGCGGGGCGGGAGATGGCGGCGAGCGGGCCGTCGAGGTGCCAGTCGATGACGGCGCGTTCGCGCTCGACGACCGTGACGCGGCCCCAGCGGGGGTCGGCTGCGGCGTGTGCGAGCGAGAATCCGACGCCCAGGCCGCCGATCAGCACGTGTGGTGCAGGGCGGCCGTCCAGCGCGGTGAGGGCGGCGTCCACCAGCAGGCGTTCCGAGCGGCCGTCGGAGGTGTCCATCAGGAAACAGCCGTTGGCGATGATCTGGAGCAGCCCCCCGTGCCGGCGCAGGACGACCTCGCCGTAGGGGCCCTCACGACGGTCCAGGACTTCGGGGGTGTCGTAGGAGACGGGCATCGGACCATCTTCGCATCGGGCCTGACGGTTTGTGGGGGAATATCAGGGAGGGGCGTTCGAGTGGCGGTGACACGGGTGGGCGCGTTGACGTCCCTGGGTACGGCCGGCGCCTGAGAGGTTGCTGTGAATCGGCTGTCGCGTGGCGTGGGTCACAGACAGCGGCGTCACCGGAGGCGAAGGGTGGAGGGGAACGGAAGGAGCGCCCCACGGTGGAACGCACGCTGACCGGTACGGCGGCATCCGGCCCGACCGGCTCGCCCCCGCCCCTTCCCGACGCCCGTGGCCTCCTGGACGGCGTCCCCCG
>NZ_JARGEF010000278.1:0-9822 GCF_033794725.1 Streptomyces sp. ID05-39B
CCCCCGCCCCGGCCTCCGCTCGCGTTTCCACAGGTCCCCCCACGGCCGCCTCCGCCGCCGCGTACAGGTCGGCGGGGCGGACCCCGCTGAGCGCGGTGACCAGGTGGCCGTCGGGGCGGATCAGCAGGACGGTGTGGGCGGCGGCGCCGGGATAGCTCTCGGCGACCAGCAGCTCGGCCGGGCTGGGCAGTGCCGTCACCGCGGCGGCGAGCCGGGGCATGATCCCGGCACCCACCCAGTGCCTGCGCTCCCAGACACCGGTGCCCGGGGCGATCAGCAGGACGAGCAGGGCCCCGCGGCCGAGCCGGTCCCGCAGCCGTACGAAGGAGCCGTCCTCGGCGGTGACGCGGACGTCCGTGACCGGTGCGCCGGGGGGCGTGTCCACCGGCACCTCCGCCTCCAGGTGCCGCGGCGCGAGCGGCGAGGCGGCGTACGTGCCCGGCGCGCCGAGCAGGCCACGCCCCAGGTGACCGTCGGTGAGCAGCGCGTCGTGGCCGCGGGCGGCGCCGGGGACGTACGCCCTTATGCCGGGGCCGCCGCGCAGTGTCGGCAGGATCTGGTCGGCGGCGCGCAGCCGGGCGGCGACGACCGCGCGCCGTTCCACCTGGTAGCTGTCGAGCAGCGCCTCGTGCGGGCCGTGGTGCCAGGCCAGCGCGAGCTTCCAGGCGAGGTTGTCGGCGTCCCGCAGGCCCTCATCGAGCCCCTGGGTGCCGAACGCGCCGAGGAGGTGGGCGGCGTCCCCGGCGAGGAAGACCCGCCCGGCGCGCCAGCGGCGGGCCAGCCGGTGGTGGACGGTGTGGACACCGGTGTCGAGCAACTCGTAGGCCGGGGCCGTGCCGCCGCTCCACCCCGCGAGGGTCTCGCGGATGCGGGCCACCAGCAGCTCGGGCGTGACGAGGTCCTTGCCGGGCGGCAGCAGCCAGTCCAGGCGCCAGACGTCTTCCGGCAGCGGACGTCCGGTGATCTCCCCGGCGGAGGGGCCGGACGTCCGCCACGGCGGCGTCCGATGGAGCAACGCCTCGTCGGCCCACGGAAGTTCCGTGCGCAACGCGGCGACGGCGTGTCGCTCGACAGCCGTACGGCCGGGAAAGCGGATGTCGAGGAGTTTGCGGACCGTGGAGCGGGGACCGTCGCAGCCCACCAGGTAGCTGCCGCGCCACCAGGTGCCCTTGGGGCCGCGGGTGTGGGCCGTGACGCCGGAGGCTTCCTGCTCGACGCCGTCCAGGCGGCTGTCCACGGCGATCCGCACGAGTCGCTCGCCGGCCAGGGCCGTGCGCAGGGCGTCGGTCAGCACGTGCTGGGCGAGGTGCAGGGGGGCGGGGTCGTCGTCGTCGAACCCGATCTCGTGTGTCACCTGCTTGCGCCGCATCGACCGCCAACCGGCCCAGTGGACGCCCGCCCCGGAGAGCGAGGTGCCGGTGAGCCGCTCCATCAGGGCGGCGGTGTCCTCGCGGAGCACCGCGGTGCGCGCGAGCCGTGGTTCGTCCTTGCCCGGTCCCTCGTCCAGGACGACGGAGGGCACCTCCTGACGCGCCAGCGCCAGGGCGAGCGTGAGCCCCATGGGCCCCGCTCCGACGATGATCACCGGGTCCACGGCGTGGCGCCCCCTGCCCGCGACGGCGTCCTGAGGGACGTAGGTGAACAAGAGGTTGGAGCAGGGTGCACGATCACACAACGTATGCAACCCACTGCCGCTGCCTGCGTCAAGCGACGGAGGCAGCGGCGCGCACGCCACTGCCTCCGTACAGGTCACGCCGTATGAGTGAGCGTCAGACCGCCTGGCCCGTTCCGTAGCTGCCGGGGATCGCGGCGGGGTTGTCCTCGACGTCGTCCGGGGCGAGCACCGCGCCCGTGCCGCGCTTGCTGCGGCGCAGCCTCGTCTCCAGCCAGGTCGCGAAGGATGTGAGGATGAAGTTGACGACGATGAAGATGAGGGCCACGACGATGAAGCTGGGGACGACGTTGGCGTAGTTCGCCGCCAGAGTGCTGCGCGCGTTGAGCAGCTCGGTGAACCCGAGCATCACGCCACCGAGCGCGGTGTCCTTCACGATGACCACCAGCTGGCTGACGATCGCCGGAAGCATCGCCGTGACGGCCTGGGGCAGCAGGATGCTCGTCATCGTCTGGCCCTTGCGCAGGCCGATCGCGAACGCGGCCTCCGTCTGCCCCTTGGGCAGGGCGAGGATGCCGGCCCGGACGACCTCCGCGAGGACCGAGGCGTTGTAGAGCACGAGGCCGGTGACGACCGCGTACATGGGGCGGTCGTCGCTGGGGATGTCCGCATAGCGGACGTACAGTTCGTTGGCGAACAGCATCAGCAGCAGGACCGGGATCGACCGGAAGAACTCGACCACCGCGCCGGCCGGGACGCGCACCCAGCGGTGGTCGGACATGCGCGAGATGCCGAGGAACGCGCCCAGGGGAAGGGCGATGACCATGGAGAGGGCCGCGGCCTTCATGGTGTTGGCGAGGCCCGGCAGAAGGTAGGTCGTCCACGCCTGGGACGTGGTGAACGGCTCCCACAGGGCCCACTCGAGCTGTTTCTTGTCGTCCATCTTCTCCCACACCCACCACAGGAGCAGGGCGAGCAGGACGGAGAAGAGGATGGACAGCAGGACGTTGCGCCGTTTGGCGCGGGGCCCGGGGGCGTCGTACAGGACCGAGCTCATCGCTTCACCGCCAGTCGCTTGCCGAGCCAGCCGAGCAGCAGGCCGGTGGGAAGGGTCAGGACCACGAACCCGAAGGCGAAGACCGCGCCGATGGCCAGCGTCTGGGCCTCGTTCTCGATCATTTCCTTCATGAGGAAGGCGGCTTCGGCCACGCTGATGGCCGCCGCCACGGTCGTGTTCTTGGTCAGGGCGATCAGGACGTTGGTCAACGGGCCGATGACCGAGCGGAAGGCCTGCGGCAGGATGACGAGTCCCAGTGTCTGGCTGAAGCTCAGTCCGATCGCGCGGGCCGCCTCGGCCTGGCCGAGGGGCACGGTGTTGATGCCGGAGCGGATCGACTCGCAGACGAAGGCCGCCGTGTAGGCGGTCAGACCGAGGACCGCGAGGCGGAAGCCCTGGAGGGGAAAGTCGTCGGACGCGCCCATCGTCATACCGAAGATGTCGGCGAGGCCGAGCGAGGTGAAGACGATGATGACCGTCAGAGGGATGTTCCGGACGATGTTGACGTAGGCGGTGCCGAATCCGCGCATCAGCGGGACCGGGCTGACGCGCATCGCGGCCAGCATGGTGCCCCAGACCAGGGAGCCGACGGCGGAGAAGACGGTCAGTTTGATCGTCAACCAGAACGCCGCGAGGACGTCGTAGCCTTCAAGAAAGTCGAACACGATCTCCCGCGCTTCCGGGTGTGTGTGGGGTACGTGGAGGGCGCGACGCGCCGCCCGCCGTGATCGCGACGACGGGCGGCGCGCCCGCGGAACCCCACGGCGTGCGCGGGATTCCTGAGGCAGCGGCTGCCGGGTTACTTGACGATGACGCCGATCTTCGGGGCCTGCTCGTTCTTGTACTCGGCCGGGCCGAAGTTCTCCGTGACCGCCTTGTCCCACGCGCCGTCGCTGACCATCTTCTCCAGCGCGGCGTTGATCTTGTCGACGGTGGCCTTGTCGCCCTTCTTGACGCCGACGCCGTAGTTCTCGTTCGAGAGCTTCTCGCCCACGAGCTTGAACTGGCCCTTGTACTTGTCCTGCGCGGCGAAGCCCGCGAGGATCGAGTCGTCGGTGGTCACCGCGTCCACGGTGCCGCTCTGAAGGGCGGCGATGCACTCCGAGTAACCGCCCAGCGTCTTCAGGTTCGCCTTCGGGGCGATCTTGTCCTTGACGTTCTGCGCCGACGTGGAACCGGCCACCGAACACAGGTTCTCGCCGTTGAGGTCCCCGCCCTTGGCGATCTTGGAGTCCTTCTTCACCAGCAGGTCCTGGTGGGCCAGCAGGTACGGGCCGGCGAAGTCGACCTTCTGGGCACGCTTGTCGTTGATCGAGTACGTGGCCGCGATGAACTTGACGTCGCCGCGGGCAAGGGCGTTCTCGCGGTCGGCGCTCTTGGTCTCGACGAACGTGATCTGGTTCGGCTCGTAGCCGAGCTCCTTGGCCACGTAGGTCGCCACGTCCACGTCGAAGCCGGAGAAGGAACCGTCGGGCTCCTTCAGGCCGAGACCCGGCTGGTCGTACTTGATACCGATCTTGATCTTGTCGCCGCCGCCGCTGGAGCCGCTGCTCGTGTCGTCCTTGTCGTCGGAACCGCACGCCGTGGCGGCGAGGGCGAGGGCGAGGACGGCGGCCGAGGCGGCGGAGACCTTGCGAAGCTTCATGATCGACTTCCTTTGGGTGATGCCTTCGGTGATGAAGGAGACGTGCGAGCCGTCGAGAGGCGGGTGACGCTGGTCGCGGGCGCGCGAGGCGCCGTCAGTGATGCAGGATCTTGGACAGGAAGTCCTTGGCACGGTCACTGCGCGGATTGCTGAAGAACTGGTCTGGCGCAGCCTGTTCGACGATGCGGCCGTCGGCCATGAACACCACGCGGTTTGCAGCCGATCGTGCGAATCCCATCTCGTGGGTGACGACGATCATGGTCATACCGTCCCGGGCGAGCTGCTGCATGACCTCCAGCACCTCGTTGATCATCTCCGGGTCCAGGGCGGAGGTCGGCTCGTCGAAGAGCATCACCTTGGGGTTCATGGCCAGGGCGCGTGCGATGGCCACGCGCTGCTGCTGGCCGCCGGAGAGCTGTGCGGGGTACTTGTCGGCCTGGCTGGCCACGCCGACACGGTCCAGCAGGAGGCGCGCGTTTGCCTCGGCCTTCTTCTTGTCCGTCTTGCGGACCTTGATCTGGCCCAGCATCACGTTCTGCAGCACGGTCTTGTGCGCGAACAGATTGAAGGACTGGAAGACCATGCCGACGTCGGCACGCAGCCGTGCCAGTTCCTTGCCCTCCTGGGGCAGCGGCTTCCCGTCGATCGTGATCGCGCCTGTGTCGATCGTCTCCAGGCGGTTGATGGTGCGGCACAGCGTGGACTTACCGGACCCGGAGGGTCCGATCACCACGACGACCTCACCGCGCTCGATGGTCAGATCGATGTCCTGGAGAACGTGCAACGCGCCGAAATGCTTGTTGACGCTCTTCAGGACGACCAGTTCTCCGGGCGCGGCCACGTCTTCCTTGGCCACCGATACTTCGGTCATCGCTCTCGGGCTCCGTCCTCCTCGGTTGCGGAGGACAGTAGTAACCACTGCGACCAGCGTCATTACATCTGAGGGGAATCTGAGGATCACGATCCGATAGCAATCGGACACCTGTCGTAGCACTTACGACGTGGGACCGTATCGGGCGGATAACGGAAGCCCCGCGCAACCGGAACCCACTTGACGGCGTCCTCGTCCATCAGCGTGACTGCCATGATGCACGCGCGCGTGCATCGCGCTTTTCGTCCACCGAAACCGTACGCCTAGGTCGTACGACTTTGTACAGAACCAGATGGTACGCCCGATGAACCGGAGGAGGCCGGGATGAGACTGCTGCTCGTCGAGGACGACAACCATGTCGCCGCCGCGCTGTCCGCGGTCCTGAGGCGGCACGGTTTCGACGTCACCCACGCGCGCAGCGGCGAGGAGGCGCTCCAGGCGCTCGTCCCGGAGGGTCCCGGCTTCGGGGTCGTCCTGCTCGACCTGGGTCTGCCCGACCAGGACGGCTACGAGGTCTGCGGCAAGATCCGCAAGCGCACCGCCACCCCCGTCATCATGGTGACGGCCCGCGCCGACGTGCGTTCCCGCATCCACGGCCTCAACCTGGGCGCCGACGACTACGTCGTGAAGCCGTACGACACCGGTGAGCTGCTCGCCCGTATCCACGCCGTCAGCCGGCGGACCGTCCCCGAGGACGCGGCCGGGGCCGGGGCCGGGGAGAACGAGCTGCTGCTCGGGCCCGTGCACATCGAGCTGCCCACCCGGCGCGTCACCGTGGACGGCACCGTCGTCCAGCTGACCCGCAAGGAGTTCGACCTTCTGGCGCTGCTCGCCCAGCGGCCCGGAGTGGTCTTCCGGCGGGAGCAGATCATCAGCGAGGTCTGGCGCACCAGCTGGGAGGGGACCGGGCGCACCCTGGAGGTGCACGTCGCCTCCCTGCGCGCCAAGCTGCGCATGCCCGCCCTGATCGAGACCGTGCGCGGGGTCGGCTACCGGCTCGTCGCCCCGGCGTAGCGGGGATCGTTGCGCACACGTCTTCTGCCGCTGCTCATCGTCCTGATGGCGGCCGTACTGCTGGCCCTCGGCGTGCCGCTGGCGGTCAGCGTGGCCGGCGCCGAGCAACAGGACGTGGTCGTCGACCGCATCGACGACACGGCCCGCTTCGCCGCCCTGGCCCAGTTCGTCACCGTCCCGGCCGACGACTCCGACCCCGTGGCCACGACCAACGACGAGCGGCGCAAGGCGCTGATCCGTGAACTGGTCAACTACTACGACGTCTACGGCATTCGTGCCGGTGTCTTCTACGGCACCGATACCCCCATGGCTCATGCGCCGAGGGACTGGTACCTCCCCGAAAAGGGTGAGGTGCGGGAAGCGTTCGAGGAAGCGCTGCTGAGCCGGCGCAGCCACGACCCCCAGCAGGTGTGGCCCTGGCAGCGCAACCGGCTCGTGGTGGCGTCCCCGGTGATCCGGGACGGCGACGTCGTCGCGGTCGTCGTCACGGACTCGCCCACCGGCGCGATGCGCTCACGCATCCTGCACGGCTGGCTGATCATCGCCGCGGGCGAGGGCGCGGCGATGCTGCTCGCCATCGGAGCGGCCCTGCGCCTGACCGGCTGGGTGCTCAGGCCCGTCCGCGTCCTGGACGCGACCACCCACGACATCGCCACCGGCCGACTGAAGTCCCGGGTGGCGGTCGCGAGCGGTCCGCCGGAACTCCGGCGGCTGGCCCGGTCGTTCAACGAGATGGCGGACAACGTCGAGGACGTGCTGGAGCAGCAGCGCGCCTTCGTCGCCGACGCCTCGCACCAGCTGCGCAACCCGCTCGCGGCGCTGCTGCTGCGCATCGAACTGCTCGCCTACGAACTCCCGGAGGGCAATGAGGAGATCGCGTCCGTGCAGAACGAGGGCAAGCGCCTCGCCCACGTCCTGGACGACCTGCTCGATCTGGCCCTGGCCGAGCACACCGAGGCCGACCTGCGGATCACCGACGTCGGCGCGCTGACCACCGAGCGCGTCGCCGCCTGGGCGCCCACCGCCGAGGCCCAGGGTGTCCGCCTGATCGGGGACTGCCCGCCCACGACGGCATGGGCGGACCCCGTCACACTCTCCAGCGCCCTGGACGCGGTGATCGACAACGCGGTCAAGTTCACGCCGGAGGGCGAGAGCGTCGAGGTGACGGTCGCCGTCGAGGGGGAGACCTCGACCGTCGTCGTGACGGATCACGGCCCCGGCCTGACCGAGGAGGAGCTGGCGCGCGTGGGCGACCGCTTCTGGCGCAGCGGCCGGCACCAGAACATCAAGGGCTCCGGCCTCGGCCTGTCCATCTCCCGTGCCCTGCTCGCGGCCGGCGGCGGCACGATCGCGTACGCCCATCACGAGCCCACCGGCCTGAAGGTGACGGTGTCCGTGCCGAGGACGAGGCCCGTGGCCTGAGAGCCGGTGCACAGGACGGCCCGGCGGTGGCCGTGGCCCGAGAGTCGGCGGGGAGGGCGGCCGGCGGTGGCGTCGGCCTCGTTACGGCTTGACGGAGCGGTAGTAGCGCCGGGCGCCCTCGTGCAGCGGGAGCGGGTCGGTGTAGATGGCCGTGCGCAGGTCGACCAGCTGGGCGGAGTGGACGTGCCGCCCGATGCCGTCGCGGCTCTTGATCACGGTCCGGGTCAGCCATTCGGTGAGCCGGGGGTCCACGTCCGTGCGGGTCATCAGCAGGTTGGACACCGCGATCGTCGGCACGGTGGAGCCGTTCTGGATGATCGGATAGGCGGACTCGGGCATGTTGGTGGCCCGGTAGAAGCCCGTCGCGTCGTCCTGCTGATGCATCTTGGCCACCAGCGCGGCGTCTATCGGCACGAACCGGAAGGTGAAGCCGTCGGCCAGCTTCTCCAGACCGGCCGTCGGCACCCCTCCGGACCAGAAGAACGCGTCGATCTTCCCCTGCTTCAGCCGTTCGGGACCGGTGTCGATGCCCTCCGACACCGCCGTGATGTCCTTCGCCGGATCCAGGCCCGCCGCCTTCAGGACCCGCTCGGCGATGAGCCGCACCCCCGAGCGGGGCAGCCCGGTCGCGACCGTCCGCCCCTTGAGGTCCGCCACGGACCGCAGGTCCGAGTCACGCGGCACGACCAGTTGCACGTAGTCGTCGTACAGCCGGGCGACCCCGCGCAGCCGGGTGGACGCGCCGGGGTGCTCTCTCTCGTACGTCTCCACCGCGTCGGCCGCGGCGATGGTGTAGTCGGCCTGGCCGGTCGCCACGCGCGCGACGTTCTCCTGGGAGCCGTTGCTGGCGGTCAGGTTCACGTCCAGGTCGGGCATGTCCTCGGCCAGCGCGGTGCGCAGCCGGCTGCCGTACTCGTAGTAGACGCCGCTCGTGGTGCCCGTGCTGAGGGTGATCCTGCCACTCGGCGGATCCTCGCCCAGGGGCAGCAGCCACCACAGCAGCAGCCCGAGGACGACGACGGCGGCGCCCGCGCCCTGGAGGGCCCGGCGCCTGCCGATGGAAGGGAACACCTTGGACATGCGCGCGATCCTGCCAGGTGGGGCGGTGAGCTGGCCAGGGCGGGCCGCACGGGGTGGTGGCGGACGGGACTGTCAGTGGCCGTCGTTACAGTCGGTGCATGAGTTCCTCGCCCGCCGACATGGTCCGTCAGTTCCACCTCGCCTTCGGTCTCGACGCCCGCAGTACGCCGGCGGAGGTCCCGCCCGGACTCGCCGCGCACCGGGGCGAGCTGCTCGCCGAGGAGGCGGCCGAGGTGGCCGAGGTCTCGGTGAGCGGCCCCCTGGACCGCCTGGCGCACGAACTGGCCGACGTGGTCTACGTCGCGTACGGCACGGCGCTGGTGCACGGGATCGACCTCGACGCGGTGATAGCCGAGATCCACCGGTCCAACATGACCAAGCTCGGCCCCGACGGACAGATCGCCCGCCGTGCGGACGGCAAGGTCCTCAAGGGCGAGCACTACGAGGCGCCGGACGTGCCGGCGGTGCTGCGCCGCCAGGGATGGGTCCCCGGCGGCGCGGCTTGACCGACGCGCCTGACCGACGGGCCGGACCCGTGGCCGTCGGCGCTACGGGGTGTCGCTGTCGGCGAGCGGCCACTCGCGGTGCAGGGCGCCCAGGGGAATGTCCCGCCGGAGCACACCGGGGTGCCGAAGATCGTCAGTTGCAGCCGCAGGGGGTGTGGAGCGCCAGACCGGGGAGCGGCCGCAGGCCCGTGCCGCGCAGCGCGCGCTGGCCGAGGAGCTGACGACGCTGGTGCACGGTGCCGGCCGGCCGGACGCCGTGACCGCCGGGTCCAAGGCCCTCTTCGGGCAGGAGCCGGTCAGGTCGACTCCGCCGTACACCGCCCAGGAGCCGTCGGCCTCGAACCTGTCGTCGGGGCGCGCCGTGGCGGTCGCGGTGTCCTCGGGTGCGGCGGCCACCGCGAGGGAGCGTTCGGCGGGGGTCGCGGTCGTGGCGGCGGCTTCGGCCCGCGGGCCGGCGGTGGCGCCTGTGTCGGGCCGTGACGGGGCGAGGAGCAGCCGGCGGCGAGAAGGAGGGCGGTGGTGGTGGCTAGCTAAGGCGGGCGTGACGGCACGCCTGAGCCTGCTGCGTGTGCGCAAGGTCAATCCTGGCGGTGGGGGCGGAGGGACCCCGGGGAC
>NZ_JARGEF010000279.1:0-9802 GCF_033794725.1 Streptomyces sp. ID05-39B
GACGGGGAGGACACCGGTTTCGACGTGTTTCCGGAGGACCCCGCTCCCTCCGGCGTCGGGGAAGGGGCCGGGCAGGGCCAGAACACCCCGTTCTCCTCCACCAGCCGCCGGTAGGTGATCCCGGAGTAGTCCGCGGGCCCGCCCGCGCTCGCCCGCCGCAGCTCCTCGAAGACCTCTTCGGGATCGGTGGGGAAACCCTTCTCCACCCCGAGCCGCGCGGCCAGCTCGTGCAGCACCTCCAGGTCGCTGCGCACTCCCGCGGGCGGAGTGATCGCCCGCTGCCGCAGCAGCACCCGCCCCTCCAGGCTGGTCATGGTCCCGGTCTCCTCCGCCCACTGCGTGACGGGCAGGACGACGTCGGCGAGAGCTGCCGTCTCCGACAGCACCACGTCGCAGACGGCGAGGAAGTCGAGGGACTTGAGGCGTTCCTCGATGTGCGCGGCACGCGGTGCGGACACCACCGGGTTGGACGCCATCAGCAGCAGTGAGCGGATGTCGGTGCCCAGCGCGTCCAGCAGCTCGTAGGCGCTGCGCCCCGGTCCGGGGAGGCTGTCCGGGTCCACGCCCCACACGTCGGCCACGTGCCGGCGCGCCGCCGGGTCGTCCAGCTTGCGGTAACCGGGCAACTGGTCGGCCTTCTGCCCGTGTTCGCGCCCGCCCTGCCCGTTGCCCTGCCCGGTGAGGCAGCCGTACCCGGAGAGCGGACGCCCGGCCCGGCCGGTGGCCAGGCACAGGTTGATCCACGCGCCGACCGTGTCGGTGCCCTTGGACTGCTGCTCGGGACCGCGCGCGGTGAGCACCATCGCGGCCTCCGGCTCGCAGAACAGGCGCATGGCCTCCCGCAGGTGTGGAACGGACACCCCCGTGATCCGCTCCACATGCTCCGGCCAGTGGGCCATCGCCGCCGCCCGCGCCTCCTCCCAGCCGGACGTCCGCTCCCGTACGTACTCCTCGTCGACCCGCCCCTCGGCGACGACCAGGTGCAACAGCCCGAGCGCCAGGGCGAGATCGGTGCCGGGCCGGGGCATCAGGTGCAGGTCGGCCTGCTCGGCGGTCCTGGTGCGCCGCGGGTCGACGACGATCAACGTGCCGCCGTTCTCCCGAAGTTCGCTGAAGAAGCGCAGTGCGGGCGGCATGGTCTCCGCGAGGTTGGACCCGACGAGGATCACGCACCCGGTCTTCGGGATGTCCTCCAGCGGGAACGGCAGGCCTCGGTCGAGACCGAACGCCTTGATGCCGCCGGCCGCCGCGGACGACATGCAGAAGCGTCCGTTGTAGTCGATCTGCGAGGTGCCGAGGACCACCCGCGCGAACTTGCCGAGCGTGTACGCCTTCTCGTTGGTCAGCCCGCCGCCGCCGAAGACGCCGAGCGCGTCGGGCCCGTGCCCGGCCCGGATCGCCCCCAGCTCGCCGGCGATCCGGTCGAGTGCCTCGTCCCAGGTCGCGGGCACGAGCGTGCCGCCGGAGCGCACCAACGGGGAGGTCAGCCGCACCCGGGACGAGAGCACCGCCGGCGCCGTGCGGCCCTTGCCGCACAGCGCGCCCCGGTTCACCGGGAAGTCCACGCGCTCGGTCACCTCGACGCCGCCCTCCGGCGTGGGCGACAGATTCATCCCGCACTGCAGGGCGCAGTACGGGCAGTGGGTGGGCGTCGAGGTGGTCTCCATACGTTTCAGCGTGCTTCGGCCGTGTTACGCCCCGTGCGGCGTCCTGTTACGGCGATGTGCTGGTGCCCTCCCCCCGGACACCCACCCGACGTGAGGCGAGTCCCCGCTGGCCCTACTCGCCCGCCCCCAGCGCCCGCGTCACCCCGGGCTCCTTCGGACCGAGGAACCGGGGGTCCGGCTCGAACACCGCGTCCAGGGCCGCCTTGCCGGCCGCGAGGATCTCGCGCGTGCCGCCGTAGTACCAGGTCACGTCGTGTCTGGCGTCGACACCGACGCCGTACGAGTCGACGCCCGCCGCCTCGCACAGGGCGACCGCCCGCCGGATGTGGAAGCCCTGGCTGATGAGGACCGCCCGGTCGACGCCGAAGATCTTCTTGGCGCGCACGCAGGAGTCCCAGGTGTCGAAGCCCGCGTAGTCGCTGACGATCCGCGTGTCCGGTACGCCGTGTTCCGTCAGGTAGGTGCGCATGGCGTCGGGCTCGTCGTAGTCCTCGCGGCTGTTGTCGCCGGTGACGAGCACGACCTTGACGCGCCCCTCCCGGTACAGCGTCGCCGCCGCGTCCAGCCGGTGCGCGAGGTAGGGCGACGGCTCCCCGGCCCACAGACCGGCGCCGAACACCACGGCGACGTCGGTGCGCGGTGCGTCGGCCGTCGTGCCCAGTCGGTCCGCGGTCGACACATGCAGCCAGGTGGCCGGAAGCAGCCCCAGCACGCAGGCGGCCATCACGCCCTGCACCAGCCGCCGCCACCCCGTCCGGGTGCGCGGCAGCCGCGGCCGACGGATCTTCATACGGTGTCCTCCTGCTGCCCGTCCGGACCAGCTTTCCGGCTTCGACCAGGGAAGACGCAACGAGCCGTGGTCCGGTTCGACCCTGCGCCCGTCACTCGGGTCACACGCCCGCCCCTCGCCCCGCACCTCACATCACGGCCCCGCGCGCGGTGAACGCCCGGAAAACACTCGTGACGGTCGCGCAACGGCGGTGCAACCTCGCACCGCCACCATCGGTTCATGACGGCGTCGCTCTCCCTGTACGACGAGTCCGACCACCGCCCCGGCAGCCCGCTGTCCGCCGGCGTCCACCTCGACAGTACGGCGCACATCATGAACCGGATCAGCTCCCAGCTCGCCAGCCAGCTCAGCCTCGTCTCGCTCGACGGCCGCCGGCGCCCCGGCCCGCCCGCCCTGGTGGTCGTCGCCCACGGCAGCCGCGACCCGCGCGCCCTGAGCACCGTCAGCACGCTCCTGGACCGCGTCCGCGACCTGCGCCCCGGCCTCGCCGTGCGCCTCGGGCACATCGAGCTGAACGAGCCGCTGCTCTCCGACACCCTCGCCGACCTCGACGCGGCGGACACGGCGGACGCCGTCCTCGTCCCGCTGCTCCTCAGCCGCGGCTACCACGTGCGCCGGGACATCCCCGAGATGGCCGCCGCCGTGCGGGTACGCACGCGCGTGGCCGCACCGCTCGGCCCGCACCCCCTCCTCGTGGAGACCCTGTACACGCGTCTCGTCGAGGCCGGCTGGCGCACCCGGATGACGCAGGCCGAGCGACGCGCGAGCGCGGTGGTCCTCGCGGCGGCGGGCTCCCGCGACCCCGACTCGGCCGTCGACACCGGCCGTACGGCCCAGCTCCTCGCGGACCGCCTCGGCGTCCCCGTGCTCCCGGCGTACGCCTCGACGGCCGCACCCACCGTGCCCGCGGCCGTCCGCGCCCTCGCCGCGCGAGGCCGTCACCGGGTGGCCGTCGCCTCCTACTTCACGGCCCCCGGCCGCTTCGCCACCGAGTCCGCGCAGGCCGCCCCCTGGATCGCCGCGGCCCCCCTGGGCACCCACGAGGCGATGGCCCGGCTGGTCCTGCACCGCTACGACCAGGCACGCGTCGCGAGCGTCACCGGCAACGCCGCCTGAGGGGGCGCGAGGCGGCGAGCGCGCGCCCCGCACCGAACCCGGCGGCCGGATGACGCCCCGATTGTCACTGCCGCCGCTTACTGTCGAGACATGCCCTACGACGTGCCGTCAACAGAACGCTGGGCGGTCGAGCCCGACAAACGCCCCGGCCGCACCGCCTTCCAGCGCGACCGTGCCCGCGTCCTGCACTCCTCGGCGCTCAGAAGGCTCGCGGGCAAGACCCAGGTGGTGACCCCGGGCACCCGCACCGACGCCTGGGACGCCACCCCCCGCACCCGCCTCACCCACTCCCTGGAGTGCGCCCAGGTCGGCCGGGAGCTGGGTGCGGCCCTCGGCTGCGACCCCGACCTCGTCGAGGCGGCCTGCCTCTCCCACGACCTCGGCCACCCCCCGTTCGGGCACAACGGCGAACAGGCGCTCAACGACTTCGCCCGCGACTGCGGAGGCTTCGAGGGCAACGCGCAGTCGCTGCGCCTCCTCACCCGCATCGAACCCAAGCGCTTCACCCCCGAGGGCTCCGTCGGCCTCAACCTCACCCGCGCCACCCTCGACGCCGCCACCAAGTACCCCTGGCCGCGCGGCGGGCATCCCACCGACCCGGCCTCCCCCAAGTTCGGCGTCTACGACGACGACCGCCCCGTCTTCGACTGGGTCCGCAAGGAAGCCCCGGCCGGGCGCACGTGCTTCGAGGCACAGGTCATGGACTGGTCGGACGACGTGGCCTACTCGGTGCACGACGTCGAGGACGGCCTGCACGCCGGCCACATCGACCCCGGCTCCCTGCGCGCGGAACCGGAGCGCGCGGAGGTCTTCCGCGTCGCCGTCGGCCGCTACGTGCCCGCGGACACCGACCCGGCGGAACTCGCCGCCGCCCTCGACCGGCTCCAGGACCAGCAGTGGTGGCCGCACGGATACGACGGCACGGCCGTCGCCCAGGCCCGTCTGAAGGACGCCACCAGCCAGCTCATCGGCCGCTTCTGCCTGGCCGCCGAGGCCGCCACGCGCGCCAGGTACGGCTCGGGGCGCCTCACCCGCTACGACGCCGAACTCGTCGTACCGCACGGGACGCGCCTGGAGTGCGCGGTCCTCAAGGCCGTCGCCGACCGGTACGTCATGCAGCGCGCCGAGCAGGAACTGCTGCGAGCGGACCAGCGCGTCGTCATCAGCGAGCTGGCCGAGGCGCTCACCGCCCGCGCCCCCGACGGCCTCGACCCCCAGTTCCGCGCACTCTTCGACGTGGCGGCCGACGACCGTGCGCGCAAGCGGGTGATCGTCGACCAGATCGCCTCGCTCACCGACCCTTCGGCCCGTTCCCTGCACGCCCGCCTCACCGCAAGGCCCTGAACCCGGCAGCTTGAACGGGACTCGCCCTGGCCTGATCGGGTCATCCCCCCTTCCGCCCTCATCCCGCGTGCGGGAGGCTCGGGTGGCGGCAGTCTTACGAGGAGGCATCACGTGGTCGACGCGGATCAGACATTCGTCATCGTCGGAGGAGGCCTGGCCGGCGCCAAGGCGGCCGAGACACTGAGGACCGAGGGCTTCACCGGCCGCGTGATACTGATCTGCGACGAACGCGATCACCCCTACGAGCGCCCGCCGCTCTCCAAGGGTTTCCTGCTCGGCAAGGAGAGCCGCGAGAGCGTCTTCGTGCACGAGCCCGCCTGGTACGCGCGCAACGACGTCGAGCTGCACCTGGGCCAGACCGTCGACGCCATCGACCGTACGGCGAAGACGGTCCGCTTCGGCGACGACGGGACCCTCGTCCACTACGACAAGCTGCTGCTGGCCACCGGCTCCGAACCCCGCCGCCTCGACATCCCCGGCACCGGTCTCGCGGGCGTCCACCACCTGCGCCGCCTCGCGCACGCCGAGCGCCTCAAGGGCGTCCTCGCCGCGCTCGGCCGCGACAACGGCCACATCGTGATCGCCGGCGCCGGCTGGATCGGCCTGGAGATCGCGGCGGCGGCCCGCGGATACGGCGCCGAGGTCACCGTCGTCGAACCGGAGCCGACCCCGCTGCACGGCGTCCTCGGCCCCGAGCTGGGCAATGTCTTCGCCGAACTGCACCGCGAGCACGGCGTCCGCTTCCGCTTCGGCGTCCGGCTCACCGAGATCGTCGGCCAGGACGGCATGGTCCTCGCCGCCCGCACCGACGACGGCGAGGAACACCCGGCGCACGACGTGCTCGCCGCGATCGGCGCCGCCCCGCGGACCGCCCTCGCCGAGGCGGCCGGACTGGAGCTGGCCGACCGCGTCCACGGCGGCGGCATCGCGGTGGACACCCGGCTGCGCACCTCCGACCCCGACATCCACGCCGCCGGCGACGTGGCGTCCTTCCCGCTCGGCCTGTTCGGCACCACCCTGCGCGTCGAGCACTGGGCCAACGCCCTGAACGGCGGACCGGCCGCCGCCCGCGCCATGCTCGGCAGGGACGTCACCTACGACCGGGTGCCGTACTTCTTCTCCGACCAGTACGACCTGGGGATGGAGTACAGCGGGTGGGCGCCGCCGGGGACGTACGACGAGGTGGTGATCCGGGGGGACGCGGGCAAGCGGGAGTTCGTCGCGTTCTGGGTGAAGGAGGGGCGGGTACTGGCCGGGATGAACGTGAACGTGTGGGACGTCACAGACCACATCCAGAAACTGGTGCGGACCGGTGCCCCGGTCGACACCGAGGCGCTGGCAGACCCGCACGTCCCCCTGGAGCGGCTGACCACGTAGGCGTCGCCCGGTCCCCTGTGGGGGTTCGCGGTCCTGGGGATGTCGGTCCACCCCCGTAGAATCACCACGTGGCAGGACGGATCAACGACGAGGACGTGAAGGCGGTTCGGGACGCGGTTCCGATCGACGCCGTGGTGTCCGAGTACCTCCAGCTACGCAACGCGGGCGGCGGCAACCTCAAGGGCCTCTGCCCCTTCCACGACGAGAAGTCACCGTCCTTCCAGGTCAGTCCCAGCAAGGGTCTCTTCCACTGCTTCGGCTGCCAGGAGGGCGGCGACACCCTCACCTTCGTGATGAAGGTCGACCACCTCTCCTTCTCCGAGGCCGTCGAGCGCCTCGCCGCCCAGGCCGGCATCACGCTGCGCTACGAGGAGGGCGGCTACAACCCCTCCCACCAGCGCGGCGAACGCATCCGCCTGGTCGAGGCCCACAAGATCGCCGCCGAGTGGTACGCCGAACAGCTCGCCGTCAGCCCCGAGGCCGACGCCGGCCGGATCTTCCTCGCCGAGCGCGGGTTCGACCAGGCCGCCGCCGTCCACTTCGGCGTCGGCTACAGTCCCCAGGGCTGGGACCACCTCACCCGCCACCTGCGCGGCAAGGGCTTCAGCGACAAGGAACTGACCCTCTCCGGACTCGCCCAGGAGGGCCGCCGCGGTCCCATCGACCGCTTCCGCGGCCGGCTGATGTGGCCCATCCGCGACATCGGCGGCGAGGTCGTCGGCTTCGGCGCCCGCAAGCTCTACGAGGCCGACAACGGCCCCAAGTACCTCAACACGCCCGACACGGCCATCTACCGCAAGTCGCAGGTCCTTTACGGCATCGACCTTGCCAAGAAGGACATCGCCAAGGTGTCCCGCGCCGTCGTCGTCGAGGGCTACACCGACGTCATGGCCTGCCACCTGGCCGGCGTCACCACCGCCATCGCCACCTGCGGCACGGCCTTCGGCACCGACCACATCAAGATCCTCCGCCGCCTGCTGATGGACAACGGCTCCGCGCGCGTGATCTTCACCTTCGACGGCGACGCGGCCGGCCAGAAAGCGGCCCTGCGCGCCTTCGAGGACGACCAGAAGTTCGCCGCCGAGACATACATCGCGATCGCGCCGGACAACATGGACCCCTGCGACCTGCGGCTGGCCAAGGGTGACGAGGCCGTCGCCGACCTCGTCGAACCCCGCACCCCGCTGTTCGAGTTCGCCCTCCGCCAGATCCTCGCGCGCTACGACCTGGAGACCCCCGGCGGCCGGGCCGCCGCCCTGGACGAGGCCGCCCCGGTCGTCGCCCGCATCAAGAACAGCGGTGCCCAGCACGAGGTCGCCGTCCAGCTGGCCGGCATGCTCGGCATCCTCGACACCCAGTTCGTCGTCAAACGCGTGGCACAGCTGGCCCGTTGGGCCCGCGACCGTGGCGGCAGGGGCCCGGCGCCCGCCCGCGGCGGCTCCGCCCAGCCCTACGAGGCCGCCCCGCGCCCCACCGCCGGCGGCCCCGCCCTCACCCTGCGCAACCCCGTCTACGCCACCGAGCGCGAACTGCTCAAGCTCGCCCTCCAGCGCCCCGAACTGGTCTCCCCGGCCTTCGACGCGTACGGCGTCGACGAGTTCACGGCAGCCCCCTACGCCGCCGTACGCGAGGCGATCCAGGACGCGGGCGGTGCCGAGTCCGGCGTGCAGGACGGGCAGGAGTACCTGATGCGGGTGCGGGACGCCGCGCCCGACGACACCGTGCGCGCCATGGTCACCGAGCTGGCCGTGGAGCCGATCATGCGGCGCGCGGTCGACGACGTGTACGCGGGCAACGTCCTCGTGCAGGTGCGCCGGCGCGCCGTGGAACGCCGCGTCCGCGACGTCCAGTCCCAGCTGGCCCGGCTGTCCGCCGGCGGCGACCCCGCCCAGCTGGCCGCCGTACAGAACGAGCTGTGGGTCCTGCAGCAGTACGACCAGGCGCTGCGCGGGCACGGAGCCGCCGCTCTCTGAGCAGGCCCTGACCAGCACCGTCAGCACCCGGTCACGGACCGGACGCAAAAAGTCATCGCACGCCCCTCGTGGCGGCGATGTGTCGTACTCCACACTGGGGTCCGGTACCTGAGACCGACCGGCATTCGGAGGGTGGGTCTGAGCCCTCGGAGCGCGGCCGATCCGTCCCCCGCGGGTCCCACACCCCGCGGTTCCGCTCATCGCGGACGGGACGGACAGCGGTGAGGCCGCCTCCGCCCTCGTAGCAGCGCTGCCGCAACCTCCGGCAGCGATCACCCTGGAGGTCGCGCCCGTGCAGAGCCAGACCCTCATCCAGACCGACACATACGGCGACGGCACGGAACCGGACGGCGAGACGGGCGTCCTGGTCGCGGTCCCGCCGCAGAACCGTGCCGCGCGCCATCCGGAGACGGCCATGGAACCGGAGTCCGAGCCGGCGGACCCGGCACCGGAGAACCCGCCCGCCGAGGCGCTCGCCGAGACGCCCGACGAGACCCCCGAGCCGGTCGAGACGCCCGCCCGGCGCTTCGTCGACACCTCCGCCCCCTCCTCCGACCTGTTCCGCCAGTACCTGCGCGAGATCGGCCGGATCCCGTTGCTCACCGCCGCCGAGGAGGTCGAGCTGGCCCGCCGCGTGGAGGCCGGCCTGTTCGCCGAGGCGAAACTGAGCGGCACCCCCGACGTGGACAGCGACCTCGCCCTCGACCTGGACAAGCTGGTCGTCATGGGCCGGATGGCCAAGCGCCGCCTCATCGAGTCGAACCTGCGCCTGGTCGTGTCGGTCGCCAAGCGCTACGTAGGCCGCGGCCTGACCATGCTCGACCTCGTCCAGGAGGGCAACCTGGGCCTGATCAGGGCGGTCGAGAAGTTCGACTACGCCCGCGGCTACAAGTTCTCCACGTACGCCACCTGGTGGATCCGCCAGGCCATGTCCCGCGCCCTCGCCGACCAGGCCCGCACGATCCGCGTCCCCGTCCACGTCGTGGAGCTGATCAACCGCGTGGTCCGTGTCCAGCGCCGGCTGCTCCAGGAGCGCGGCTACGAGCCCACCGCCGACGAGGTCGCCGCCCAGCTCGATCTCGCCCCCGAGCGCGTCGGAGAGGTGCTGCGGCTGGCCCAGGAGCCCGTCTCCCTGCACGCCCCGGTGGGCGAGGAGGACGATGTGGCCCTCGGCGACCTCATCGAGGACGGCGACGCCGCCAGCCCCGTCGAGTCGGCGGCGTTCCTCCTGCTGCGGGAACACCTGGAGGTGGTCCTGTCGACGCTCGGCGAGCGCGAGCGCAAGGTCGTCCAGCTCCGCTACGGCCTGGCCGACGGCCGCCCCCGCACCCTGGAGGAGATAGGCCGCATCTTCGGCGTGACCCGGGAGCGCATCCGCCAGATCGAGTCGAAGACCCTCAACAAACTCCGCGACCACGCCTTCGCCGACCAGCTCAGGGGCTACCTGGACTGAGGACGACGCCTTCCGCCCCCGCCGCCCCACCCGTCCCGGCGGGGGCGGAAGGCGTCGTCCTCAGTCCAGGTAGCCCCTGAGC
>NZ_JARGEF010000027.1:0-52245 GCF_033794725.1 Streptomyces sp. ID05-39B
GTCCCCCACTCCCACCGGGACGGCTCCCGAGGACCCGGCCGGGGCCGAGCGGGACGTCCGGGCCGCGTGGGCGGCCCTCTTCGATCAGGAGTCCTCCGTCGACGACCGGAGCACGGTGGTCGAGGACGGACCCGAGAACGCCCTGATGATCGAGAACCTCTTCGCCGACCGCCTCGGCAGCCGCCTGCGGGCCACGGTGACGTCCGTGGCGTTCACGACGTCCCAGGACGCCATCGTCGGCTATACCCTCACCCGCGACGGCGGACCGCTGGACCCCGGCGGGCCTGGGGCGGCCGTCCGGCAGGGCGACACCTGGAGGGTCGCCCTGCGCACGGTCTGCGAGCTGACCCGGCACGCGGAGGACGCGCCAAGGGCGCCGAGCTGCGACGCGTCCGGTGAACCGTCGGCCACGGCGGGGGTACCGTCCCCGTCGGCCACGGCGGGGGCGCGGCCGTAGCGCCCCCACCCGGTCAGTCCTTCACGCTCACCGCCGCGTCGAGGAGCGGGCCGAGTTCCCGGGCCACGCCGGTCAGGGCCCGTACGTCCCGCTCGGCGCGGGCGATGACGATCGCGCCCTCCAGGGCTCCGATCATGAGCGTGGCGAGCGATGCGGCCCGTTCCCGTGGGACGCCCATGCCGGTCAGGGCGTCGGCCACGGCGCCGGTCCAGGTGGCGAACGCGGCGGACGCGGCCTCCCGGGTGGAGTCGACGGACTCGGCGCAGTCCACCGTGGCCGCGGCGACGGGGCAGCCGGCGGCGAACCCGGCCGCCTCGTACTCGTCGGTCCACTGACGCACCATCTCGGCGAACAGGCCGCTCGGCGTCGGCTCCGGCAGCGCGGCCAGGAACCGGGCCACGCGGTTGCCCGCGTAACGGCCGGCCCAGCCCACCGCCTCGTTGACCAACTGCTCCTTGCCGCCGGGGAAGTAGTGCTGGAGCGAGCCCCTCGGCGCCCCCGCGTGGACGGCCACCTCGCGCATGCCGGTGGCGGCGACCCCGTCACGCCGGATGAGCTGGGCCGCGCTGAAGACCATCCGCTCCCGCGGCCCCCGTTCGGACGGTGCCACTGTCGACCTCCACGCTGTCGCGACTGACCGGCACCCACCCTATGACCGTCGTCATAGAAGCGCCTACTATGACCGCTGTCATAACGGTGGAACCAGGCAACGCGACACCCATGGCAACGGCCCCGCCTCGGCAGGGCCGCAGGCCAGGAAAGGCAGCACATGACGTACGTCGGATTCCTCGGCCTCGGGGTGATGGGGCAGCCCATGGCCCTCAACCTCGCCCGCGCCGGAACGCCCCTCACCGTGTGGAACCGCACCCCCGGCCGCTGCGATCCACTGCGCGCCGCCGGGGCCGTCGTCGCGGCGAGCCCCGCCGAGGTCTTCGACCGGGCCGGCACGGTGATCCTCATGCTGGCCGACGAGACCGCCGTCGACGCGGTGCTCGGGCGCGGCACCCCGGCCTTCACCGCGCGCGTCGCCGGGCACACCGTCGTCCACATGGGCACGACCTCACCGGAGTACTCCACCGCCCTGCGCGACGACATCCGGGCCGCCGGAGGCTCCTACGTCGAGGCGCCGGTCTCCGGCTCCCGAGTCCCGGCGGAGAAGGGCGAGTTGGTGGCCATGCTGGCGGGTGAGGACAACGCCGTGGCGGCCGTACGTCCGCTGCTCGCCCCGCTGTGCCGCGAGACCTTCGTGTGCGGCCGGGTGCCGGGGGCGCTGCTGATGAAGTTCTCGGTGAACCTGTTTCTCATCACCCTGGTCACCGGCCTGGCCGAGGCGTTCCACTTCGCCGACCGCCACGGGCTCGACCGGCGTCTGCTGCGGGACGTCCTGGACGCGGGTCCGATGGCCAGCGCGGTCTCCCGGATGAAGGCGCCCAAACTGCTGTCCCGTGACTTCACCGTCCAGGCGGCGGCCGCGGACGTCCTGAAGAACAACCGGCTGATCGCGGAGGCCGCCCGTGAGGCCGGCCTGGCCTCCCCGCTGCTCGACGTCTGCCACGCCCTGTACGCCGAGACGGTCGAACAGGGCCATGGCGGCGAGGACATGGTGTCCGTGCTGCACGCGCTGGAGTCCCGGACCGACGACTGAGGGCGGCACACGGTTCCCCGTCGCCGCCCTCGCTGCCACGCCTGCCACGGTTCCCCGGGTCAACGACCGTACGGGTCACCCATGGTGCGCGGTCGCTGGAACCAGTGCGCCGCGCTGCCCTGGTTGAGCAGGATCACGACGACGATCGCGCCGATCAGCGGGAACCCTCCGCCACCGTTGCCCTGGGAGAGCCCGCCGAGGGACATCGCGATCTGCAGCGAGGCCAGGACGATCGAGGCGATCCGCACGCCGTTGCCGGCCGTCGGGTAGCGGAACGACAGGCCGAACAGCACCCAGCCCATCAGGTTGGCGCCGATCAGCCGGCCGGCCTGCTCCGAACTGGAGCCGAACCCCCACACCAGGACGACCAGCAGCATCAGCCCCGCCAGCACCCAGATCACGATCTGCGCGGCACGCACCGAGCCGGGCATGACGGGCGCCGGCACGGGCGCGTAGGGAGAGGCGCCGTACACGCCGGGAACTCCGTACGGTCCTGCCGGGGTGCCCGGCATCGGGGCCCCGGGCGCCGGCGGCGGGTAGGCCCCGCCCTGCATTCCCCCCTGCATGGTGGCCGGCGGGCCGTAGGGGCCGCCCTGCCCGGTGGGGTCACCGCCGTACTGTCCGGCGGGCTGTCCACCGTACGGTCCGGCAGGCTGTCCGTAGGGGTTCTGCGGGGGCGGCTGTGCGGGCGGATACGCGTTCGACATGACCATGACCCTATCCAGTGGAGGCTCGGCACGGCTCCGCCGTTCGCCACGCCCCTCGCCCGCCCGGCCCGAGCGTGGTCACGCCGCCTCCTCGAGGAAGCCCTCCTCGTCTTCGTAGAAGCCCTCCTCGTCCTCGAGGAATCCCTCTTCATCCATCATCGCGGCGCCGAACCCGCCCAGGATCTCGTCCATGTTCAGCTCGGTGGCACCGGCCGGGGCCTCGGGTGTCCGGCCCTCGCTCATCCGCACCACCAGGCCCAGCTTCTTCACCTTCGCGTCCTCGGCCAGCTTGGCGAGGTCGACGGAGACCTGGGTCAGCTCGCCGTTCTTGAGGGTGAAGTCAGCAGTGACCTTGGCGTTCGGGGCGTCCTTGAAGTCCTTGTCCGTGGGCAGTTCCATGCCCGGCGGCAAGTGCTTCGCGAGCGGACGGATCTCGCCGAGGAACTCGGTGATCAGCGTACGGAAGGGAGCCGTGGCGGTGATGTGCTCCGAACCGTCCTTGCCGTCGGCCGTCTTGAATTCGACCTCGCGGGCGATGGTGCCGCGCAGGGCCTCCAGCAGACGCTTCTGCGTCTTGGCGTCGAGGGTGGGCTCGGGCTCAGCACCGGGCTCCGCTCCCATCTCGGCGTAGGTCTTCGCCATCTCCTTGGTGTTGATCTTCACCCACTCGCCCGCGAACACCTTCTTGAGCCCACCCGCCTCCGGGGGCAGGTCCTCCACCGACGGCAGCGGGAGGCCCATCGCCTTGCTGAGGGTGTTCACGTCGGAGCGGAGGTAGGTGTAGTCGCCGACGACCCGGTACTCGGTGAGGTCACCGTCCCTGCTGCTGATCTTCAGCGCCATGCCGACGTAGTCCTTCTCCCCGGACTCCGCGATCGGCTTCTTCGACTGGACGGTGACGCTGAACTTCAGGCCACTGAGCACGCCGGCGAACTCGTCGGTCAGCTCCTCACCGGGTTCCGGATCCGACAAGGCGTCCAGCGCCTTCAGAGACCGGGGGTCCGTGTCCAGATCGAGCTCGAAGGAGATGCTCTTCTCCTTGGCCAGCTTCTCGAAGGCCTGGTCGAGCTTGCTCCCGGCGGAGAGCTGCTCGACGGTGCCGCAGGCGGCCGAACCCGCCAGGAGGGCACCGGCAGCTGCGGTGGCGGTCAGGGTCTTGCGTATGGCGGTGATGATGGTCTCCTCGTCAGTGCGATCACCACGTGATCACGGACGGAGACTCATGACACCGCCAGTTGGTTGTACCCGCTCGGTGAGACTGAACGGGCAGTGCGGCCACAGGAGTTCAGCCGCCCCTCGGCCGGACTGCCCACCGGCGCCTGCCAAGGCTGCCGCAAGCCGGCGAGGGGCCCACGGACGTCACCTCCATGACACCGGCGGGAGGAGGAAGCGCGGTTCGAAATTTCGTGCGCAATTCCGAAAATGATGCCCTCGCGGAGCCGAGGAGTCGATCGAGCGGCACCAACCTCCGACAGGAATCCCCTCCACGCCGCGAATAGACAGAACGAGAAACGCGGCCCATCTGCGACATCGGTTCAGCAGCCTGCGGCGATTCCCCAGCGCGACTCTTCGAATGTTTCGATGCTTCCTACGATTCCTGCGGGAGGTATTGACGGGATTCGCCAGCGCTCTAACATCCAGAGGGCGCAACAAGCCGATCCATGTTCGATATTTCGCATACGGAACTGTCGATCGGGCCGGTCGATCGATCCGGTCACTCACGCGAACCCGGCAGGGCGGATCCGGGCAACTCCAACCACCCACGCCGGGCCACAGAAGGAGACCGTCACCGTGCGCCTGTCATGAACCCGCCATGAGCATCAGCCAGGGCGAGGTGACCCGGGCCTGGCTCGGCCTCCTGGCCCGGACCAGCTCGACCTGCTGACCGACCATGCCACGGAGAGCCCTTCGGGGGCGCTCCCCGCGCTCATCACCGCCGCCCGCCCGACGCACCCCTGCCAGAAAGCCGAGGTACCCGTCATGCGCTCCAGACTCCTCGCCCTGGCGGCAGCGCTCTCCGCGCTGCCGCTGGCGCTCGCCGCCGCACCGTCCGCCCACGCGGCCGACCCGACGACCATGACCAACGGGTTCTACGCGGACCCAGACTCCAGCGCGAAGCGGTGGGCCGCCGCCAACCCGGGTGACGGCCGGGCGCCCGCGATCAACGCTTCCATCGCCAACACCCCGACGGCCCGCTGGTTCGGCTCCTGGAGCGGCACCATCGGCACCGCCACCGGCGCGTACGTGGGCGCCGCGGACGCCCGGGACAAGCTGCCCCTCCTCGTCGCCTACAACATCTACCACCGCGACTACTGCGGCGGGCACTCCGCGGGCGGAGCCTCCTCGCCGTCCGCCTACGCGAACTGGATCGCCCAGTTCGCGGGCGGGATCGCGGGCCGCCCGGCCGTCGTCGTCCTCGAACCGGACTCCCTCGGGGACTACGGCTGCATGACCCAGGCCCAGATCGACGAACGCGAGGGCATGCTCACCGGCGCGCTCGCCGAGTTCAACCGCCAGGCTCCGAACACCTGGGTCTATCTCGACGCCGGCAACCCTGGCTGGGTGAACGCGGCGACCATGGCCCAGCGCCTCCACGAAGCGGGCGTACGACAGGCCCACGGCTTCTCGCTCAACGTCTCCAACTACCTGACCACGGCCGAGAACACGGCGTACGGCAACGCCGTCAACCGTGAACTCGGCGCCCGGTACGGCTACACCAAGCCGTTCGTCGTGGACACCAGCCGCAACGGCAACGGCTCCAACGGACAGTGGTGCAACCCCTCGGGCCGCCGTATCGGCACCCCGACCCGACTGGGCGGAGGCGCCGAGATGCTCCTGTGGATCAAGGTCCCGGGTGAGTCCGACGGCAACTGCGGCGTCGGCGCCGGCTCCTCGGCCGGACAGTTCCTCCCCGAGGTCGCCTACAAGATGATCTACGGCTACTGACCTCTACGGTGACCGCCCGACCGATCGAGGACACGCCGCCGCTCCGCGTACAGGGGCAGCGGCGTGTCGGGCTGTGCGGCGTCGGCGTCGAAGGCGACGAAGTTCTCCTCGCCGGCACCGGATGACCAGGTGCCGGCCTGCGTGATCAGGGCTGATCGCTGATGGCTCGGTAGGCCGCGGTGTACAGGGTGTGGCACAGGTCGATCAGTTCTTCGACGGTGGCGTCCTGGTGGCCGAGTGTCCAGTCCACGAGGAGTTCGTTGACTCCGCCGACCAGGCTCATCGTGGTCATGGCGAGCCGGCTGGAGGAGGCTTCCGGGCCGGGGAGCGGTGCGACGACGGCGGCGACCATCGCGGCGAATTCGTGCAGGACCTCGCGGCGGCGCACTTCGAGGCGGGGGCTGGCGCCCACGACCTCGATGAGCACCAGGCGGGCCTTGCGGGCGTCGCCGGCCAGTGTGCGGATGAACACCTCGAGGCCGGCGCGCAGTTGGGCGTCGACATCGGGTGCGACGACGGCTGCGGCCTGCGCGGTTTCGGCGCTGATCGTAGTGATCAGCTCGTTGTAGACCCCGGCGAGAAGGTCTTCGCGGTCGCGGAACGACTCGTAGAAGTAGCGCTCGGTCAGTCCGGCATGCGAGCACACCTGCTTGACGGAGACCGAGGCGTATCCGACCGTGCCGAACAGGTCGAGGCCCGCCTGGACGAGGCGGGTGCGGCGCTCCTGCTGTCGTTGCGCCGCGTCGCGTCCGCCGTAGCGCCGCCCGGCGGTCTGTGTGCCGGTCATTTCTCCCCTTCGCAGAGGTGTTGACACCGGTGTGCTCTGAACTGACACTCTAGCTTGTCAGTTCATCTGACATGGCTTCGTGTCAGAAGCGTGTGGGGCCGCTCGCCGTTCGGCGCTCCGCCTCATGCCCAGGGCAAGGAAGGGGCTCGACCGTGGCAGCACCGCCCAGGTACCCGGACAGGTTCAGCCGAAGAGACCGCGGCCGCGACAGGCTCCCCCGTGCGAAACCGCTGACCGGCCGAGTGATCGCGGTCACCGGGGCGGGCCGCGGGATCGGGCGTGCCGTCGCGGTCCGGCTCGCCGCGGCCGGCGCCGACGTGGCGATCGGCGATCTCGACGCGGAGCTTGCCGTGGAGACGGCTGGTGCCATCGCCGCGCGTCCCGGTGGCCGACTGCTCGGACTGTCTCTCGACGTCACCGACACGCATTCCTTCGGCGACTTCCTGCGCACCGTCGAGACCCGGCTGGGGCCGATCGACGTACTGATCAACAACGCCGGAATCATGTGGGTGGGCCCCTTCGAGGAGGAACCGGAGGACGCCGCCCTACGCCAGTTCGACGTCAACCTCCACGGCGTACAGCGGGGGATGAGACTCGTGATCCCAGGGATGCGGAAACGCGGTCACGGCCACGTGGTGAACATCGCCTCCGCCGCCAGCAAGGTCGCCCCGGCCGGCGAGGCGACCTACGCGGCGACGAAGCACGCCGTCCACGGCTACAGCACAGCCGTCCGCGCCGAACTTCGCGGCACCGGCGTGCACGTGTCCCTGGTGATGCCCGGGGTCGTGGACACCGACCTGGCCGTGGGCACCGTGACCGGCCCCACCCGGCGCCTGACGACGGAGCAGGTGGCCGACGCGGTGCTCGACGTCGTACTGCGCCCGCGCTTCGAGGTCTTCGTTCCCCGCCAGGTGGCCGTCCTGACCCGGTTGGCCGCGGTGCTGCCGGGCCGTGCCCGCGACGCCCTGCATCACCTCCTTGTCCCCGACCAGCTCGCCGCCCTGCCCGACCGGTCGGTCCGCGCGGCCTACGAAGAGCGCACCCGTACCGCCCGCCTGCCCGAAGGATGAGCCCGTGACCACCACACCCAAGCCGGCGACGCCCAGCGCGAAGAAGGCCACAAAGGTCCAGGACGTTGCCGCTCCGCGTCCCATCCCCGAATTCGAGGGTGTCCACGACGTATGGCCCCGCGGTGACCGGCTGCGCGCCGTGCGCGGCGCCGCGGCCGCCTACCGTGAGCGGTTCGTCCAGCAGGGCCGCATCCACGCCGTCCACAGCTTCGACATCGCCGCCGCCCCGTACCCGACCCGGTTCGGTTTCCACGGCGCCGCGCTCGCGGTCAACCCGTTCGTGAGCATCGTCAACCGGATGCTCGTCGTGCAGTTCGAGGGCTTCGACGGTGAGCCGAAAACACTGGTGTGGGAGCCGACCGTCGCGGCAGGAACGGCTCAAGCGCCGTTCTACGCCCAGCTCAAGCGGCTGGCGGGAGACTTTCTCGCCGAGCGCGTCTTCACCCGCTACTACCACGACCCGAACACCGTTCTGCCCTCCTGCGGTCTGCGCCCCGAGGACGTGGACTTCGTCAGCTTCGACCACCTGCACGTCCAGGACGTGCGCATGATCATGGGAAGCACGAGCACCATTCCGGGCGAACGGGCGCCCCGCGAGGCCCTGTTCCCGCGCGCCCGGCTGCTGGTGCACCGCAGGGAACTGGGCACCTTCGAATCGGTGCATCCGATGCAGTGGGCCTGGTACGTCGACGGAGGCATGGACGGCGTACCGGACGAGCGCGTCACCGCCTTCGACGGCGATGTCGAACTCGGTGTCGGCGTCAGCCTGTTGTGGACCCCCGGCCACACGGACGGCAACCACTCCCTGGTGCTGAACACCCCCGACGGGGTGTGGGTCTCCTCCGAGAACGGCATCTCGGCCGACAACTGGCAGCCCGAGCTCTCCCGCATCCCCGGGGTGCGCCGCCACGCCGCGTTCTACGGCCATGAGGTGGTGCCCAACGCCAACACCCTGGAGGACTCGCTCGACCAGTACGACTCCATGGTCAAGGAGAAGACCCTCGCCGACCCCAGCCGGCGTGATCCGCGCTGGCTGCAGATCCTGCCCTCCTCGGAACTGGCCCGCTTCAAGCGGCAGTGGCCGGTGCTGCCCAGCTTCTTCCACGGCGGTCTGAACTACGGCGAGTTGACCCCTGCCAGCGGTGGCCGATGACCGGCCCGGCCGCCCGCCGGATCACCGTGGATGCCGTGGACGGCGCGGACGGCGCGGACGGCGCGGACGGCGTGGAGTTGGCCGCCTACCAATGGGGAGCGTCCACGGCTCCTCCGGTGGTGCTGGTCCACGGCTATCCGGACACCAGCGCCGTGTGGCGCCCGGTCGCCGAGCGCCTGGCCGACCGCTTCCACGTCACCGCCTTCGACGTGCGGGGAGCCGGTGCCTCCCACCGGCCCAGGGGCCTGGCGGCCTACCGGATGTCCCGCCTGGAAGCCGACCTGGAGGCGGTTCTCGACGCGGTGAGCCCCGACCGCCCGGTGCACCTGGTCGGACACGACTGGGGATCGATCCACTCCTGGGAGTCGGTCACCGGCACCCGCCTGGCCGGGCGGATCGCCTCGTTCACCTCCATCTCCGGACCCTGCCTGGACCACGTAGGCCACTTGATCCGGGCCCGCCTCCGGCCGCGCCATCCGGATCTGCCGAAGATGCTGCGGCAGGCCGCACGGTCCTGGTACATCGCCTACTTCCATTTCCCGCTCCTGCCCGCCCTGGCCTGGCGAGCACTGGGACACCGCTGGCGCGCCTTCCTCACCGGCTCCCAAGGCATGCCCGGGGACACCCCCTACCCCGCGCCGACGCTGGCCCGCGACGCCGTCTCCGGCACCGCGCTGTACCGCGCCAACATGCTGCCCCGCCTGCTGCGTCCCCGGGACCGGCGGACCACCGTCCCGGTCCAACTCATCGTCCCCACCCGCGACTTCTGCGTCACCCCGGTGCTGTCGTACGGAGTGGAGCACTGGACGGGCCGGATACAACGGCACCCGATCGACGCCGGGCACTGGGTACAGCTCAGCCACCCCGAGGAGATCGCGTCCCGGATCGCGGAATTCGCCGACCGCGTCGAGGACGGCTCCCGCCGGGATCCGGACCACACCTCGCACCCGATCTGAGAGCCCAGCAAATCGGCAGTAGTGGACGACGACTGCCTGACCGCCCCTTCGCACACACCGATCGCCGACGGAGGAGGAACCTGTCATGTTCCGAGCCGCACATGCCCACCCGGAGCGTCCGTCCGAGCCCATCGACCACCACGACCTGGTACTACAACCCCGGGACGTCACCTTCGACTGGACCGCCACCCCGCTGCACTGGCTGCCGGGTGAGCCCTTCGCGACCCACACCTTCGACGTGCTCCACCTCATGCTCCCCGAACTCGAACGCTGGTTCGTGCGCACCTTCGAGCAGGCACTGCCACTGATCACCGACGACCGGCTGCGCGAGGACGTACGCGGATTCATCGGCCAGGAGGCGATGCACGCCGAGGCGCACCAGGAGGTCCTGGAGCACCTGCTCGCCAAAGGGCTGGACCCGGCTCCGTACACCCGGCAGTCCGAATGGATCTTCCGAAGGGTGCTCGGAGACCGGCCGGAGCTGACGCCGGCCGCCACCCACGCGCACCTCCTCCAACGCCTCGCCCTCATCGCGGCCTTCGAGCACTTCACCGCGTACATGGGTCACTGGATTCTCAGCAACGGGCACCTGGACCAGGCCGGCGCGGACCCCGCGATGCTTGACCTCTTCCGCTGGCACGGCGCGGAGGAGGTCGAGCACCGCTCGGTCGCCTTCGACCTGCTGGTGCACCTCGATCCCCGGTACCGGCGCCGAGTGGTCGGCATGCTCGTCACCGCTCCGGTGCTGATCCGGCTGTGGATACGCGGAGTCCGCTTCCTGATGAGCGCCGACCCCGAACTCGACGACCGGATCCAGGTCCGCTTCCGCGACTACCTGACCGCGGCCCGCAAGGATCTGCTGCCCCCGCCGGGTTCGTTCGCCCGCTCGGTGCTGCGCTACTTCCGCCCCGGCTACCACCCGATCCAGGAGGGCTCGACCCAGCTGGCGGTCGCCTACCTGGCGGCGTCCCCCGCCGCCCGAGCGGCTGCCCGATGAGTCAGCAACCCATGAGGCACTCCATGGACATCAGCACACCCGTCACCCGGCCGCCGGACCTGTACGGCAGGCCGCGCGGCGACTCCTTCATGCGGAAGCTGGCGGCTTTCAGCGACCTCGCGGTCACGCGCCTCGCGCGGCGCAGCCCTCCTCCCAGGCGCCCGCCGGCCACCGAGATGCCCCTGATCCGGGAACTGGTGGTCGCCGCCAAGCACCAGGAGGCCGAGGATGTCGTCTCCCTGCGACTGGCAGCACCCGACGGGGGAACACTCCCGCCCTGGCAGCCCGGCGCCCACCTCGAACTGCACCTGCCCTCCGGCCGCAAGCGGCAGTACTCCCTGTGCGGCGACCCCGCCGACCGGTACGGGTACCGCATCGCGGTACGCCGCATCGCCGACGGCGCAGGCGGTTCGGCCGAGGTGCACGACGCCCTCGGAGAGGGGGTGCGGGTCGCCGTCACCGGGCGGCCCTGGAACGCCTTCCCCTTCGCCGGCGAAGCGTTCGTCCTGCTCATCGCGGGCGGCATCGGAATCACCCCGATCCTGCCGATGGCTCGGGAGGCCGCCCGGCGCGGGCTGGACTGGACGCTCGTGCACACCGGCCGCAGTCGCGGCTCGATGCCCTTCGCGGCAGAGCTGGCCGAACTCGCGGCCGCAGCCCCTGGCCGGGTTTCCATCCGTCCTGACGACGAGTCCGGCCCGCCCGAAGCGGCCGATCTGCTGAGCCTGAGCCCGGCCGGGGGTGCGGTGTACTGCTGCGGGCCCACGCCCATGATCGACGGCGTGCGGCGCGCGTTCGGTGACAGCCGCGCGTCGGCCCTGCACTTCGAGCGTTTCGCCCCGGCCCCGATCACGGACGGCCGTCCCTTCGAACTTCAACTCGGCGACACGGGACGGGTTCTGCCGGTGCCCTGCGACCGCTCCGCCCTGGATGTGCTCCACGAGGCCCTGCCGGACCTGCCGTTCTCCTGCCGCCAGGGATTCTGCGGTACCTGCCGGGTACGGGTGGCCCACGGCCGTGTCGAACACCGTGACCGTCGGCTCACCGCCACCGAACGTGCGGCCGGCGCCATGCTGCCCTGCGTCTCGCGCGCACCGGAAGGAGAGCGGTTGGTGCTGGAGATGTGAGCGCCGGCCGAATGCCCGTCGAGGCGATCTTGCGTGCCGCCCTATTGCTCCAGCCGTAGATCATGATCTTCATGTCCGATTCGCGGCGTGTCGGCGGTAGTGGCCGGCCTGGGCTCGGGCCTGGTGGGGCGGCGCCAGTCGGACCGGCCGAGCCGGTGGGCCACATCGTGCACGGGTCCCACGATCAGCGTCGTGAACAGTGGCTGTATCTCGTTGCAGGTGAGCGGGGTCAGCTCGGCCGGGGCGGGATGGCAGGCGGGTGCGTCGGCGCGGACGACGGCGAGGAAGGCGTGAGCGAAGCTCGCCGCTGTCCGGCCCATCAGACCCTCGAACGCCTCCTGCCACCGGGCAGGGTCTAGGCTGTGAGCTGCGGCCATCGCATGATCTTCGTTTGTCCACACAGCTCATGATGATCATCACGGGTCCCCGCAGCCGTCTTATCGGCGGCCCTGATCAGCCAACATCACGGTCTGTGCCTGGAGTAGGCGGCGGTCGAAGGGGCGACGCAGGTGCACCGTCCCGTATCAGGAGGACATATGCGACGTGGCGAAGTCTGGTGGGCAGATTTCGGCGAGCAGCGGGCGGTCGTACTGCTGTCGGGAGACGAGGCGTCCGGTTTCCTGGCGATGCAGGTCGTCGCTCCCGCGGGCACCGATCTCAGCGGCGTGGCCGTTGAGGTGGCAGTAGGTGCCCCCGAAGGACTGCCTCTCGAAGGCGTCCTGAGAGTCGCACTTCCACGCCCCGGCCTCATCCCTTGCACGTGGCTGGTCACCCTGGCCAGGGAAGACCTGATCGGGCAGGCGGGCGTCCTGCCGTCCGCGAAGCTCAGCGAGATCGACGATGCCCTTCGTCTCGGTGGACTCGAGTAGGCAGAGAGGGAAGGCGGGCGTGCCTCGCCGGCCGACGGCTCGTCAGCCGGCTCATCCGACTGGTTCGCGGTGACGTTGCTGCTCACGACGGCTTCTCCTTGCTTGTTCCGCGGGGCGGAGCCGGCCTCTGGGGGCTTCCCCCGGCCATTTGGACGGCTGGCCACCGCCGAGGGAACCGAAGAGCACTTCCTCAACTGGATCTCACCTCACCCCGAGTGAACCCACGAATCGACCACCGGTCCCGCCGGGCATGAAGATCCGACGCCCGGCCGCCGTCACGGGTGGGTAGTGGTGTCGCCGGCCGCGAAGGCGGCCGGGGTGAGGCCGGTGCTGTCGCGGAAGAAGCGGCCGAAGTTCGCGGGGTCGGTGAACCCGAGATGTGGGCTTGATCCGCTTTGACGGACATCCGAGATCAGGGGGCTCAGCCCCGGAAGGATGTCCATCATGGAGAGCATGGGGAAGAAGCCACGCCCTCGCCGCTCGTTCACGCCGGAGTTCAAGGCCGAGATCGTCGAGCTGTGCCGGCGCGGTGACCGCTCGGTCGGTCAGATCGCCAGGGACTTCGACCTGACCGAGACCGCGGTGCGGCTGTGGATCAGCCAGGCCGAGGTCGACGCTGGCGAGCACGACGGTCTGACCAGCAGCGAACGCGAGGAACTGGCCGCACTGCGGCGGGAGAACCGCCGGCTGCGCGAGGACGTCGAGGTCCTCAAGCGGGCGACGGCTTTCTTCGCGAAGGAGACCCGGTGACGGTGCACCCGTTCATCGAGGCGGAAAAGCATGGTGGTCACAGCGTCAAGCGTGCGTGTGAACTGCTGCAGGTCTCCCGAACCGCCTTCTACGCCCGCCGCACCGCCAAGCCGGGACCGCGGGCGGTCCGTGACGCCGAGCTGACCGAGAAGATCACGGAAGTCCATGAGCGGTCCCGCGGAACCTACGGAGTCCCGCGGGTCCATGCCGCCCTGCAACGACAGGGCGAGGACTGCGGACGGCGCCGCGTCGCGAGACTGATGCGCGATGCCGGGCTTGTGGGCCGTCACCGCAGACGACGACGGCTGACGACGATCCCCGACCCGCGGGCCGCCTCCAGGCCCGACCTCATCGTCCGCAACTTCGCTCCCGACCCGGACGGCGTCGACACCCGCTGGTGCGGTGACATCACCTACGTCGCCACTGACGAGGGCTGGCTGTATCTGGCCACCGTCATCGACATCGCCTCCCGTCGCGTGGTCGGCTGGTCCACCGCCGACCACCTGCGGACCGAGCTGGTCGCCGACGCCCTCACGGCGGCCTGCCGCGAGCGTCGCCCCGCCCGGCCGGTGATCTTTCACTCGGATCGCGGCTGTCAGTACACCAGTCAGCAATTCGCCACGCTGGCAGGGGAGTTCGGCATCCGCCTGTCCGTCGGCCGCACCGGTCAGTGCTGGGACAACGCGCTCGCCGAGTCGTTCTTCGCCACCATCAAACGGGAGTTGCTCGACACGAGCCCCTGGCCCGGCCGGGCCGCCGCCCGCACCGCGATCTTCGACTTCATCGAAGGCTGGTACAACTTGCACCGACTGCACAGCAGCCTCGGCTACCGCAGTCCCGCCGAATACGAGACGACCCTCGCAGCCTGACCACCACACCGACGGTGTCCGTCAAAGCGGAACAAGCTCAAGCCTGGACCGGCGGCGTCTCCGCCGCGATGGTCACGGGCGGTGCCTCGGCAAGGCGCGGCACGTTTTGAGGGGAGGCGGCGGCGTAGAGGCCGACATGGACCCAGCATATGGGGTCCGACGAACCCCGACGACAGGTGGCGACAGACCTGGAGTTGTCCGTGGTGCGAGAAGAGATGAGTGATGCCGGTGCCACGTAATTCTCCCGTATGTCTCCCCGTTCGATCAGGTCACCGAGTTCTTACGGAGGCATGACACGGGGTCAGGAATCCGCCTTCACGCCGATCGCATCCGTAACTCTGGTCACCGAGTCACGATCGACCAAGACATCACCAAGCCCTACCTGACTCAAGAACGCCAGAGGAGTCCCATGCGACGCAACACCCGCAAGCAGCCCAGGACAACACATCGGGCCATCGCCGCCACTGCAGGTCTCGCCCTGGGAGCGGGAGGGCTGATAGCGGTGAATGTGTACGCCTCCGCCCATGAGAGCGGAAACAGCAACACCACGAAGCGCGCTTCCCAGGACCGGGCGAATCAGGTCCTCGCGGCCGGTAACGTCACGATCAGCTGCCCGGATGTCGGGGTGAAGCTGGCCTCGGTGCCCGACCAGGCCAGAGCACAGGTCGACAGGGAACTCGCGCTCCTGGACAAACAGGTGGCAGAGGCCTACCAGCGACTGCAGGCTTCGGCCAGGGCCATCCAGCAGGACGGCAACTTCGCCGACAACGCGATCATGGGGCCGCTGAAGGACAAGCGGGTCGCGACCATCGACCGGATCGGGATCGCAATCGGCAGGTCCGCTCCCAGGCCCCAGGGTCTTGAGTCCCTGGCGTCCTGCTCGCTGCGCTCGGCCGGCGGCCAGGAACAAGGCCAGGGACAAGGCAACGGCGGCCAAGGCGCAAACGGCCCGGTGGCGGCCGACTTCGTGGACATCACCAAGGCCCGACCGAATGTGCAGATCCCCCTTGGGCAGCGCGGCGCTTCGCAAGGTGTGTTCACGACCCGGTGCGGCGTCAACGCGAACAAGGTGTACAACTCCGACAACATCATCGTCGCGCCCGGTGTCGACAACGGCGCCCACCACACGCACGACTACGTCGGCAACCAGGACAACGACGCGTTCACCTCCAACGATGAGTTCGCAGCCGCCGCGACCAGCTGCCGCAACCAGGGTGACAAATCCACGTACTACTGGCCTGTGCTCCGACTGCAGGACGGCACCCAGGAGTTCGATGCCAAGCAACTCGGCGGCGGCGCGGAGGGCAACACCGGCCGGATACTGACCGCGTCCAAAGTCACCTTGAACTTCGTTGGCAGCCCGCGCGGCAAGGTCGTGGCGATGCCCAAGTTCCTGCGGATCATCACCGGTGACGCCAAGGCATTCACCAACGGCACCACCAACGCCAACGCGGCATGGAGCTGCACCGGCTTCGAGAACCGGCAGCTGACGGACAAGTACCCGATCTGTCCCCAGGGCAGCAAACTGGTCCGCACATCGAAGTTCCAGAGCTGCTGGGACGGCCGCAGCATCGACAGTGCCAACCACCGCTCGCACGTCGCCTTCACCGACCCGAAGACCGGCACCTGCCCGAACGGCTTCAAGGCCATCCCGCAGCTGGTCCAGCGCCTGATCTACGACGTGAAGGCACCGAGCCTCAACGACAACGGAAAGTCCAGCCCCTTCTACGCAGTGGACGGTTTCCCGGAGCAGATGCACAAGCCGATCACCGACCACGGCGACTTCATCAACGTTTTCGACGAAAACCTGATGAACCGGATGGTCCAGTGCATCAACACCGGCCGGAAGTGCCAGTGATCTCCCCTCCCGAAATCTGAGACCCACCGAGCCGGCCTGCGTGGCACTCACTTCGCAGGCCGGCCCACCGTGCCTTGTGCGGGCGGACGCAACGGCACCGTGGTGCCGGTGACCTTGACCGAGGCCACCGGCGTCAGCGGCGGCGGCGAGGGCCGCCGGCCGCGCGGTTCTGGCCATCCGACCTGCCCAAAGAAACCCCCGTAATCGAACTGGTCCGCCTGGCAAAGATCCGCTGGCACATCGACCCGTCGGTGGCGCAGGATGGGCTGGGATGGACACGGTGGCCGGGCTGAGGGGGCTGTGCTTCAAGCGGCTGGACCCGTACCGTTCGGTGCGGTCGCGGCGGAGTACAACCGCGGTGTCGGAGCGGCCGAACAGCAGCATGCGGGGCGCGGCCGCCCGCAGATTCCCAGGCCGTCGGCTGCGCCCTGGCCGATCTGCCGGCCCGCCGGCTAATGCGCTTCCCCTGGAGAGGGTGGACGTGCAGCGCGGGCTGGAGAACACAGCGCACGCTCGACCGCGAGCTTCTCACGGGGCAGCCCACCGGCATCAGCGCCGCCACCACCATCCTCAGGCTCCTACGCTGACCGGCCGGCGTGACGCTCGACCACTGTGCACTGTCGAGCGTCAGGCCGGATGCGGACGGACCGGACGTGCCCGCCATCTGGGAGCCAGGTGGAAGGACCACGAAGCCATGGGGGCCGTCCACTCCTCTTGTCCGTGACTACAGGGGCTGCAAGACGTTCGGCTCTGGCACGTATCGGTGGTGACACCAGGTAGCCGGTCCTTGACCATGAACTCCTGATGGATGCAACTCCCTTGTCAGCACGGTGTTTTCCGGGCTGTCGGTGCTGGTCGTCGAGGACGCGGTGGACGCTCGTGACGCGGTGGTGGTCACGGCTCGCACGCCGGATGCGGCGGTGCCGTGTCCGGTGTGCCGCGGAGTCGGAGCCAGCGGATCTTCCGGGACTACCCGCACGCCCATCCCGGGGGAGCGACCCGATACCCGCAGCCCAAGCAGCGATCGTCGCCGCTGGTACGGGACCGGTCGGCGAACCTTTCCAGCCAGAGCAGCAGCAACTAATCAATCCGGCTCCGCGCGGCGGCCGCGATTCGGCGTCGGCCGTGGCTCGGCGGTGTCTTGTGGCGATGCAGGCAAAGCCCACCCTCATTTCGGCGGACGGGAGATCGTAAGCCGACCGGCCTCCATCATCTCGGCGACCCGGGCCATCGTCTCCCGTAGCCACGTGTGCGCCGCGTCGTGCATGTGGACCGGATGCCACCACAGGGCCTGCTGGATCGGCACGGCGTCATAGGGTGGTTCCATGATGCGGACATGTGCGAGTCCGTCCAGCTCGTCGGCGAGACGCCTCTGCAGGAGAGCTACCCGGCGGGTGCCCGCGACCAGAAGTGGCATCAGCTGGAAACTGTCGACGGAGACCGCCACGCGCGGCTCGATGCCGAGCATGGCGATCTGGCGGGCGGCGGGGGCGTCGTAGGCCCGTTGATACGTCACCCATGGCAGTCGGGCCAGGTCGTCGAGGGTGAGCTGCTCGCCGACCTCGGGGTTGTCGTCGGCGACGAGGAAGACCCAGCTGTCCTGATAGAGCTCGACCGTGGGGAAGCCCCGGATGATGCCGTGGGGCAGCAGTAGCCCGTCGACGGTGCTGAGCAGCGACCCGGTGCTGTCGATGAATTCGTTCGGTACCTGTTTGAACCTGAGCCGGATGCCTGATGCCTCGGCTTGAATGGTGCGGGCGAGTTCGGTGCCGAAGACGGCAACCGCGTAGTCCGAGGCGATCAGCGTGAACTCATGTTCCTCGCGGGAAGGGTCGAATTCAGCCTGACTGGCGAAGACGCGCTCCAGCAGGTCGCACGCGGTGGTGGTCCGGTCGAGGAGGGCCCGCCCGAGGGCGGTCAGTTCGTACCCTCCGCCCACCCGGGCGAGCAGGTCGTCGTCGAAGTGGCGGCGCAGCCGGGCCAGGGCCGCGCTCATCGCGGGTTGACTGAGCCCGATGCGCTGGCCGGCCCTGGTGACGTTCCGCTCCTGCAGGAGGGCGCGCAGGGCAACGACGAGGTTGAGGTCCAGGCTGGCCAAGTTCACGAAACATCCCAATTCCGGAGCCGGCACCATCGGTATTCACCGGCTGGATTCTTGTATACAGGAAATCAATTTCCCTGATTGCAATCTACGGGCCAGATTAGTGGCACCGCAATCGGGAGGAAATCTCCGTGACAGCCGCAGCCACGTCGGCACCCTTCACCCCCTTCTCCGGACCGTTCGCCATCGGCACCCTTTCGGCACCGGGCGAGACCAGGTTCCCGAGCCTCGTGACGCCGGAGGGCCGAGCCCTCGACCTGCGCACGGCACTGAACGAACCCGCGTTGACCACGCTCACGCTCCTGGAGCGCTGGGACGAGGAGCTGCCGCGGCTGCACACCCTCGCCGGGGACCCGACGCGCGACTGGCGGCCCCTGGCGGAGATGACGGTGCATGCGCCCGTCGAGCCCCGGCAGATCTTCCAGTCCGGAGCCAACTACCGACAGCACGTGATCGACCTGGCGGTCGCACACCGCGCCCCGGACGCCCCGGGCACCGTCGAGGAGGCCCGCGCCCAGGTCGCGGCGGTCATGGACAAGCGGGCCGCCGACGACCTCCCGTACGTCTTCATCGGCCTGCCGACCACGATCAGCGGCCCCTACGACGACGTGGTGCTACCCGCTTGGGCAGAGAAGCCCGACTGGGAGCTGGAGGTGGCCGCGGTGATCTCCCGCCCCGCCTACCGGGTCACCGTGGAGGAGGCGCTGAAGTACGTCGCGGGCTACACCATCGCCAACGACCTGACCGACCGCGCGAGCGTCTTCCGCCGGGACATGCCCCCGATCGGCACCGACTGGCTGCGCAGCAAGAACGCCCCCGGCTTCACCCCGCTCGGCCCGTGGATCGTCCCCGCCGACTCCATCGCCGACCCGTCCGAACTCCAGGTCACCCTGAAACTCAACGGCGAGACCATGCAGCACGAGTCCACCCAGGACATGATCTTCGACGTCGCACGGCTGGTCTCGTACATCTCCCAGAGTGCCCGACTGCTCCCCGGTGACCTGGTCCTCACCGGCAGCCCGGCAGGCAACGGCATCCACTGGGGCCGGCTGCTGCGCCACGGCGACGTGATGGACGGCTCCGTCAGCGGGCTCGGCGCCCAGCGCACCCGCTGTGTCAGCGAGGAGGCACGATGACCACCGATCGTATCGACCGTACCGATCCCGAGGCGGCGATCGCCGAGGCCGCGAAGGCCTGCTCGAACTGGGGCCGCTGGGGCGAGGACGACGTGCTCGGCACGCTCAACTTCCTCGACGAGGCCAAGCGCCGCGAGGGTGCGGCCCTGATCCGCGACGGCGTCAGCTTCTCCTTGTCACAGGCCTTCGACATGGACGGCCCGCAGAAGGGCTGGCGGCGGCGTACGAACCCGGTGCACACGATGCTCGCCACCGGCACCGACGCCGCTCTGGGCGGCCAGGGCTTTCCGCACGGTTTCGGTGGCGCCGACGACGTGATCGCCATGCCTCTGCAGTGCTCCACCCAGTGGGACGGGCTCGGGCACATCTTCGATCACGGCACGGCATGGAACGGCCGCCCGGCCGAGAAGGTCGTCACCTGCGAAGGCGACCTGGTCACCGGCATCGAGCACATGGCTCCGCACGTCGCCGGGCGGGGCGTCCTCCTCGACGTGGGCCTGGTCATCGGCAAGGACGGCGAGCTGCCCGACGGCTTCGCCATCACCGAGGAGCATCTGACCGCGACCGCCGCCTCGCACGGCGTGACCGTCGGTCGTGGCGACCTGGTCCTCGTGCGTACCGGGCGGCTGGCCCGTGCCCGTCACGAAGGCTGGGGCGACTACGCGGGCGGACCGGCACCGGGGCTGAGCTTCAGCACGGCCGGCTGGCTGCACCGGAGCGAGATCGCCGGGATCGCCACCGACACCTGGGGCTTCGAGGTGCGGCCGAACGAATTCGACCACGCCTTCCAGCCGCTGCACCAGGTCGCCATCCCCCACATCGGCCTGCTCATCGGTGAGATGTGGGACCTCGACGCCCTCGCCACACACTGCGCCGCCGACGGCCGGTACGAGTTCTGGCTCACCGCCGCGCCACTGCCCATCACCGGGTCCGTCGGCTCACCGGTGAATCCCATCGCCGTCAAGTAACGCCCTGAACGGCCGGGCGGGCCGCGCCCGGACGGCCACGCCACCCCCGTCCACCCGGCCCGCACCACCCTCCTTGCCGCCCGAAGTCGCGCGGCACCACCTCAGGGAGAACCCATGAACGACCCCCGCCCCCGCACCGTCCTCGTCATCGGCGGCGGCGCATCCGGCAACACCGTGACCGTACTGCTGCGGCGGGCGGGCATCGCCGTGGAACTGATCGAGGCCAAACCCGACTGGAACGTGCTCGGCTCCGGCATCACCCTCCAGGGCAACGCGCTGCGCGTGCTGCGCGAGGTGGGCGTATGGGACAAGGTCCGGGAGAGCGGCTACGCCGCCGACACCGTCGGCCTGGCCACGCCCGACGGGACGGTGGTCCATGTCCAGCGGAACCTGCGCACCGGTGGGGACGACCTGCCCGCGACCGTCGGCATGCAGCGGCCCCGGCTCCAGGAGATCCTGTGCGAGGCCGTTCGCGAGAGCGGCGCGACGGTGCGCCTGGGTATCACCGCCGAGGAGCTGCTCCAGGACTCGACCGGCGTCACCGCCCGGTTCAGCGACGGCACCGAGGGGCGCTACGACCTTGTCATCGCCGCCGACGGCGTCGGTTCCCGCACGCGCGCGATGATCGGCGTCAACGACAAGCCCGAACCGACCGGCATGGCCATCTGGCGCGTCCCCGCGCCCCGCCCCGAGGGCGTGGAGCGCACCGACCTGGTCTACGGCGGACCGTGCTACATCGCCGGCTACTGCCCCACCAGCGAGAACACCATCTACGCCTACCTCTGCGAGGACAACCGCGACCGCGCCTCCATCGACCCGGCCTCGTACGCGGACGAGATGCGACGGCTGGCCGCAGGCTACGGCGGGGTCTGGCCGGAGATCGCCGCGAGCATCACCGACCCGGCCGAGGTCAACCACACCAGGTTCGAGCGGCTGCTCGTCGAGGGCTCCTGGCACCGCGGCCGGGTCGTGCTGATCGGTGACGCGGCCCACGTCTGTCCCCCCACGCTCGCCCAGGGGGCGGCCATGTCGCTGGAGGACGCCTCCGTACTGGCCGAACTGCTGGGCAAGGAGCAGGACTGGGGCTCCCTCGACACCCTGCTGACCGGCTTCTACGAACGCCGGATCGGCCGTGTCCGCAGAGTGGTCGACGCGTCCGTGCAACTCGGTCAGTGGCTGCTGGACGGCGTCCGTGACGCCGACGCGCCCGGTCTGATGAGCCGCACGCTGTCCGTCATGAAGGAGATGCCGTGAGCCCTGTGAGTCCCCGGAACGGCGCACCGACGGTCGACGTCCACGCGCACGTCCTGCTGCCGCCCGTCGAGGACGCCGTCGCCGGACACCCCGGGCTGGCCGCCGCCCGCGATCTCGACGCCCGCCGCAACGGCCCCGAGGCCACCGCCGTCAGCGGCCCGATGTTCCGCGACCGCATCCCGAGGCTGACCGACGTGAAGGCCCGGCTCGCCGCGATGGACGCCTCCGGGGTCGACGTCCAGCTGGTCTCGCCCTCCCCCTCCCACTACCACTACTGGGCCGACGAGGACCTGGCCCGTACGGTGTGGGAACTGGCCAACGAGGGCACCGCCAGGCACGTAGCCCAGGCCCCGCAGCGACTGCACGGCCTCGGCCTCGTCCCGCTCCAGCACCCGGGCCTCGCCGTCGAAGCCCTCGAACACGCCCTCGGCCTGGGCCTGCGCGGTGTCGAGATCTCCAGCCACGCGCCGGGACGCGAACTGTCGGACCCCGCATACGAACCGTTCTGGACACGGGCCGAGGAAACCGGCGCGATCCTCTTCCTGCATCCCTTCGGCTGCACACTCGACGAGCGCCTCAACCGGTGGTACTTGTCCAACACCGTCGGCCAGCCGACCGAGAACGCGGTCGCCCTGTCCCATCTGATCTTCTCCGGCGTCCTGGACCGGCACCCGGGGTTGCGCGTCGTCGCGGCCCACGGCGGCGGCTATCTGCCCACGCACATCGGCCGCTCCGACCACGCCTGGCGCGCCCGTACCGACACCCGCGGCTGCGCCCGCCCGCCCAGCAGCTACCTCAAGCAGCTGTACTTCGACTCCCTTGTCCACGACCCGCATGTCCTGCGCGAGTTGATCCGGGTGGCCGGCCCCGACCGGGTGCTGCTCGGGAGCGACTTCCCGTTCGACATGGGAACCGACGACCCTCTCGGCGCGCTGCGCGACATCACGGACCTGCCCGCCCCCCACTTCCACGCCGTACGCGGCGACAACGCGGCAGCCCTGCTGCGTCTCACCTGAGGAGCCCGACATGACCAACCGTCTGCTCACCCACCTGCGGCACGTCGACCTGGCCGTGCCGGACTATGACAAGCAGCTCGACTTCTACGCCGGCGTCTGGGGCCTGACCAAGGTCGCCGAAGACTCCGGCATCTCCTTCCTGGCCGCCGAGGGCTCTCCCGAGCAGTACATCGTCCGGCTCCGCAAGGCCGATGAGAAGCGCCTCGACCTCATCTCCTACGGCGCGGCGAACCCCGCCGACGTGGACACGCTCGCCGAGCAACTCCTCGCGGGCGGAGTGCAGTTGATCTCCCAGCCGGGCAAGGTCGATACCCCCGGCGGCGGCTACGGCTTCCGCTTCTTCGACCTCGACGGCCGCACCATCGAGGTCTCGGCCGACGTCGAGGCGCGCCGGCACCGTCGTGTCGAGGAGAAGGAGTCCATCCCCGTCCGTCTCTCGCACGTCGTCCTGAACTCCACCGACATCAACGGCACCCGCGCCTGGTACGAGCGGCACCTCGGCTTCCGGCTGTCCGACACGATGAGCATTCCGCACATGGGCGAGATCATGCACTTCATGCGGATCAGCAACCAGCACCACTCCATGGCCATCGCCAGCGGTCCGCACACCTCCCTGCAGCACCTCTCCTTCGAGCTGCGCGGCGTCGACGAGTACATGCGCGGCTCCGGCCGCGTGATGCGCTCCGGCGCCCCCAAAATCTGGGGCCCCGGGCGGCACATGGCGGGCGACAACACCTTCACGTACTTCCTCGACCCGCACGGCAACACCGTGGAGTACACCACCGAGCTCGAAATGCTGGACGAGGACACCTGGCACCCGCACGTCTACGACCTGACGAAGCCCGAGAACGCCGACCAGTGGGGCACGTCCAACCCGATGAACGAGATGGTCGTCAAGGAAATGCAGAACGACGTCGACCGCGGCGTCTTCGTCGCTCCGCCGGTCTGATCCCTCGGCTCCGGGGGCTCGGCGTACTCCCCCGCCCTGCCATGGCGCCGGGCCCCCGGCCTGTGTCAACTCACCCAGCTCCTGAGGAATGCCATGCGTTTCGCCACTTATGAGCAGCACGGCCGCAGCCGTCTCGCCACCGTCGAGGACGACGGCGTCCTCTACCCCTGTCCCGGCCGAGCCTCGCTTCTCGATCTGATCCAGGCCGGTCCCGAGGCACTGCGCGAGGCGGGCAACGCAAGCCTGGACGTGCCGCGCGGCCCTCATGTCTCACAGGTGCGCTTGCTGCCGCCGCTCCAGTCGCCGTCCATACGCGACTTCGTCACGTTCGAGGAGCACGTCGAGGGTGTACGCCGCAGCATCGACGGCATCTCGGGCGCCCCGGACGCCTGGTACGACGCGCCCACCTTCTACTTCACCAACCCCTACGCCGTCATCGGCCCGAGTGACCCCGTCCCCGTGCCGCCCGGCTGTCAGGCACTGGACTTTGAACTCGAAGTCGCCGCGGTCATCGGCCGCGAGGGCCGCGACCTCACCCCCGAGCAGGCCCGCGACCACATCATCGGCTACACCGTCTACAACGACTGGTCCGCACGCGACCTCCAGTCCCGCGAGATGCAGGTCGGCCTCGGCCCCTGCAAGGGCAAGGACACCGCCACCACCCTCGGCCCCCACCTCGTCACCGCCGACGAACTGGAGCCGTACCGCGACGGCGACGGATTCCTGCGCCTGGCGCTGACCGCCGAGATCAACGGGGAGGTCGTCGGCAAGGACCTGCTGTCCAACATGAGCTGGACCTTCGAGGAGATGACCGCCTACGCCTCCAGGGGCACCTACGTACGCCCCGGCGATGTACTCGGCTCCGGCACCTGCGGCAACGGCGGCTGCCTCGCCGAGCTCTGGGGCCTACGCGGCCGCCAGGACCCGCCGCCGCTCAAGCCCGGCGACACCGTCACCCTCACCGTCGAGGGCATCGGCACCGTCTCCAACACCGTGGTTCCCGGTGCCGAACCGGTGGCCCTCCCTCGCGCCCGCACGCGCCCGCGAACACGCCCGTGAGCCACGCGGCGGAGAGCTCCACGAGGCAGGGCGCTGTGGCTGGGCTATTCCGTCAGCGTGTCCATCGCCCGGTCGAGCAGCACGGCAAGGGGGACGGTGCCCTCACAGGCCACCCAGCCCGTCGCGGCCGCGTCCAGACAGGCGAGCGCGGCCCCGGAGAGCGCGTTCGGCCCGACCTCCTCCGGCTGGTCGGGGCTGACACCCAGCCGCCGGGCGATCTCCGGCTCCAGCATCGCCTGCCAGCTGAGCTGCTTCTCGAAGTGCCGGGCCCGCAGTGACGGAGTCTCCTGGAGCATGCGCAGATAGCTGAGCGTCTGCTCGGGTGCCGCCTCGTTCATCTGCGTGAGCACGTCGAACGCCCTGCGCAGCGCCTCCCAGGGACGCTCGGTGTCGGGGCGGGCGGCGAACCCCTCCGCGATCTGACGGCCGGTCTCCTCCAGGCCCTGCAGGACCATGTCCTCCTTGGTGCCGAAGTACCGGAACAGGCTGGCACGCGACAGCCCGACCTCACCGGCGATCTGGTCCACGGTCGTCCGGTCGAATCCCTGCTCGATGAAGAGCCGGAGCGCGACCTCGACAACTTCCTTCCGGACCGTCGCGCGCATGCGTTCCCGCAGGCCGGGCGGTTTGGCTGCGGACTGGCCGGAGGTGCGGGCGGAGTCGGTCATGAGGAAAGAGTACAACGGCGACTCAATCTGATACTGAGCATCAGAACGCGGCCTTCCTGAGATCACACTGTCCCTGCCGGCCGACCGACTGGACGGCCACCGGTCGCGGAAGAGGAGGACGACGGCCCCGCGCCTCCCCTGTCGACCCTTCCCGTCACCTTGAACGGGAAGGGTCGACAGGGCACCTGACCCCGGGCACTTCGAAAGCCGCGACCGGCCTCAGGTCACCGACCCGCCTCTCCATGCCTGCGGGCCGCCGTCCGAGCCGTCCACCTCGCCACCGCACGGCTCACGCGTCGCGTCGCCGTGTGCGGTTTCAGGCCGCGGCGCCTTCGGCCTCGGCGGAGACCGCCGCCCACTCCTCCCAGGTCTTCAGCCGCTCGGCGTAGACCTGGGGGACGAGGTGGAGGGGGGCTGTGCCGAAGAAGACGCGCAGCGGGGGGTTGTCCGCGTCGACGATCTTCAGCAGGGCCGGGCCGGTGCCGGCCGGGTCGCCGGTCTTGACGTCGCCCCAGGCGGCGGCCACGGCCGCGCGCAGGTCGTCGTAGGCGGGAAGCTGCCCGGCGAAGGTGGCGGAAGCGCCGGCCCAGTCCGTCTCGAAGCCGCCGGGCTCCACGAGGGTGACCTTGATGCCGAATCCGGCGACCTCCTGGGCGAGGGCCTCGGTCAGGCCCTCCAGGGCCCACTTGGAGGCGTTGTAACCGCCCAGGTTGGGGAAGGAGACGACGCCGCCGACCGTGGAGATCTGCACGATGTGTCCGCTGCCCTGGGCCCGCAGGAGGGGCAGGGCGGCCTGGGTGACCCACAGGGCGCCGTAGAAGTTGGTCTCCATCTGGTCGCGGACCTGCTGCTCCGTCAGCTCCTCGACCGCGCCGAACAGGCCGTAGCCGGCGTTGTTGACAATCACGTCCAGGCGGCCGAAGTGCTCGTGCGCCCGATTGACGGCCTCGTACGCGGCGGCCTTGTCGGTGACGTCCAGCTTCAGCGGCAGGATCGCGGCGCCGTGGGCGGCCACCAGGTCCGCCAGGGATTCGGTGTTGCGGGCGGTGGCCGCGACCTTGTCGCCGCGCTCCAGGGCCGCCTGGACGAACTGGCGGCCGAAGCCGCGCGAGGAACCGGTGACGAACCAGATCTTGCTCATGAGGACACTCCTGCTCGAAACGAACTTTCGGTACGAGACTCTAGACCGTCTTGAGACTGAGTATCAAGTAGTTCCTCTGTAGTTTCTTGAGCATGAGTAACACCGCGCTGGAGGACGCCGGCCGCCGGATCGCCCCCGCACTACTCGCGTCGGGGAACCGCCGCGTGCGCGACGCCGTTGACAGCTCCGACACGCGTACGTAACTTCCACTAGAACGATCCTTCTAGCGATGGAGGCCCTATGCCTGAGACGGCTTCGGTCGCCGTTGCCATCCCGGAAACCCGGCTCACGGCGACCCCCTCCATCCTGAACAAGGCGTTCGCGGTCCTGAACGCCTTCGACCAGAACCACCGCCGCATGCCCCTGGCCGAGGTCGCCCGGCGCAGCGCACTGCCGAAGTCGACGGTCCACCGGGTGCTGGGCATGCTGACCCAGCTCGGCGCCGTGGTACGTGAGGGCGACCGCTACCGCATGGGCCTGTCGATGTTCCAGCTCGGGTCCTGTTCCCCCGAGGTGGCCCTGCGGGACGTGGCTCTGCCGCACATGGAGGCCCTGCACCGGGCCACCGGCCAGACCCTCCACCTCGCCGTACTCCAGGGAGCGGACGTGATCTACCTGGAGAAGCTGCGCAGCCGCTCGGCCCTGCCGTTGCCCACCGTTGTCGGCGGAAGCCTGCCCGCCCATCTCACCGGAGTCGGCAAGGTACTGCTGGCGCACGCCGGCGCGGCGGAACGCGACGCTGTGCTGAGCGGAGCCCTGCGTGGCAGAACCTCGCAGTCCGTGGTCGATCCGGTGGTGCTGCGGCGTGAGCTGCGCCGGATCGAAGGCGAGGGCGTCGCCAAGGACCGGAGCGAGGCGGTCGAAGGGCTCAGCTGCATCGCGGCACCGCTGCGTCTCGGCAGCCAGGTCGTAGCAGCCCTGTCGGTGGCGTTCCCGGCGGCCTCGGGACAGGGTGACGTCCTGATCAGACCGCTGCGGGAAACGGCTGCCGCCGTGTCCAGGTCGCTGACACACGCGTCGGGGTGCCTGTGACGGCCCGACCCGTCAGCTCGATGGCCTCCGGTTCGAGGACAATACGCGCATGACACAAGAGGCCGGAGCGTCGTCCAAGCAGGTGTTCCTCGACGCGGCGGAGGAGTTGCTCGCCCGGCGCGGTTATGCCGCGATGTCGATCTCCGCGGTGTGCAAGGCGGCCGGCCTGCCGGTCGGATCTCTCTACTGGCATTTCAAGAACAAGGCCGACCTGGCGGTCGGTGTACTCCGGCACGGCACCGAGCGCTTCTTCGACGCTCTGCCCACGGAGACCGCCCTCGACGGTTCGCCTCGCGAGCGGCTGGAGAGCTACTACATGCGGGCGGCCGAGGTCTTCGAGCGGTTCCCCAGGTACCTGCGGGTGTACCTCCTGCTGCGCCTGCAGGAACACGACGACCTCGACGTGCGCTCGGAGACGCGGCGCATCCACGAGATCCTCGTGGACCGCATCGCCGGGGTGATCGAACCCGTCGCCCGTGACGCGGGTCTCGCCGACGCCGCGGTGGTCGCTCGAGATCTGGCCGCGATGACGCTCGACATCACCGACGGCGCCATTGTGGCCCGCACGTCGGTGAGCCAGGACTACGTCACCAGCCTGCGGCGCGCCCTGGACGCCGTCCTCGCGGTGATCGGCCGGTGCGAGGACCTCAGCTCCCGCGCATGACGCCGGCTGTCCGGCCCGCGGACCGCACGGCCCGCAACGTTAAGGAAGGTCCGGGTGGTCGCGGTCCCCGCGTTCCGACCACCGGGACGACAACTGCCCGCGTTCCGGCGGCCGGAACGTCCGCGTGCCGAGACCGCCGAGGGTTCCTAGCTTTCTGCCGTCCGGCACGGAGCGGAGGAACACATGTGGGGCAGTACAGAGCATCACGTGATCGTCGGGGGCAGCGCGGCGGGCGTCGCCGCGGCACTCGCCCTGCGCGACCACGGGTTCGCCGGAAAGGTGACCGTGGTCGACGCGGGTGCCGAACTCCCTTACGAGCGCCCGCCGTTGTCCAAGGCGCTCACCGGTACGGAGTCGCGCTTCGTCGTACCCATCGTGCCGGCCGAGGTCTACGCCGAGCGGGATGTCGGCCTCCTGCTGGGCACGCGTGTGCTGGCCCTCGAACCCGCGCGCCGCCTCGTCGTGCTGGACGACGGCCGCGCACTGCGGGCCGACCGCGTGCTCCTGGCGACGGGGGCCAAGGCACTGCTGCCGGGAATCCCCGGGGCCCGCCTGCCCGGCGTGCTCACCCTGCGCGATGTGCACGACGCGCGGCAACTGGCCGACCGGCTCGCGGACGGTGGCCCCGTGGTGGTGGTCGGCGGGGGATTCATCGGCCTGGAGGTCGCCGCGGTGGCCCGGGATGCGGGGGCGGAGGTCACCGTCGTCGAACAGGCGCCCCGACCGCTGGAGCGCCCTCTGGGACCGGACCTGGCCGGACGGGTGACCGGCCTGCACACGCGCCGCGGCGTCCGTGTCCGCACCGGGGTGTCGGTCCTGGAGTTCACGGGGAGCGGCGAGGTCGACGGCGTCCGGCTGACCACGGGCGAGGTGCTGCCCGCGGCGACCGTGGTGGTGGGGGTGGGGGTGCGCCCGGACACCGGCCTCGCCGAGCGTGCCGGTGTCGTGTGCGACCGGGGTGTGGTCGTCGACCGGCGGTGCCGCACCAGCGATCCGTGGATCCTCGCCGCCGGCGACGTCACGTGCCAGCCGAACCCCCACCTGCCCGCCCCCGGACGCGTCGAGCACTGGGACAACGCGCAGAGGCAGGGCGCCGTCGCCGGGGCCGTCATGGCGGGGGCGGCGGATCAGGAGCACACCGGCCTGCCGTACTTCTACTCGGAGCAGTTCGGCCACACCCTGCAGATGTACGGCCGCTTCGCCGAAGGTGACACCTTCGTGCTGCGCGAGGACGCCACGGACACCGCCTTCCTCGGCTTCTGGCTCCGTGACGGCCGTGTCACCGCCGCGGCGGCCCTGGACCGGCCGAAGGACCTGCGGACCGTCCGGCCGCTCATCGAGACCGGCGCTCCGGTGGCGGCGGACCTTTCCTCGCCGGACACGAACCTGCGTGCGCTCGTGAAGTCCGCGAAAGCGTTCAAACCACTGGAACGATCGCTCGCGTCCGATGCCGGTGCCGTCTGAGACTTCCTTCCACGCATCACACGAAGGAGCACCACCGATGCCTTGGATCCGTGCCTGCGCGGGGGGCGAACTGGAGGAGGGCGACGCGGTCGTCGTCCCCTCCCAGCCGCCCGTCGCCGTGTTCCACACCGACGGCGAGTACTACGCCACCGCGGACACCTGCACCCATGGCCGATTCTCCCTGGCCGACGGCTTCGTCGAGGAGGCCGTCGTGGAGTGCGCACTGCACTCCGCCAAGTTCTGCCTGCGCACGGGCAGGGCACTGACCCTGCCCGCCACCGAACCGCTGCGTACCTTCCCCGTCCGCGTCGAGGACGGCGAGGTGTACGTGGAGATCGACGACGCAATGATCAAGGAGCCCGTCTCATGAGTGAAGTCATCGCTCTCGCCTACGTCGGGATCGAGGCGACCGACGTCGACGCGTGGCGCACGTTCGCCACCGCCACCCTCGGCCTGCAGGCCGTGGACGGACCCGACGGCGCGCTGCGGCTGAGAGCCGACGAGCGCGCGTACCGCGCGGAGATCCGCCGGGCTGACGCCGACGGCCTCTCCCACCTCGGCCTGGAGGTGCGCGACGCGGCGGCCCTGTCCGAGCTCACCGAGAAGCTGGAGAGGAACGGTGTGGCCGTCAAGCGCGACCAGACCGAGCTCGCCGCCCGGCGTCAGGTCACCGACCTGATCGTCGTCGAGGACCCCGCGGGCACCACCGTGGAGATCTTCTACGGCCAGATGTACGGCGAGACCGCCTTCGTGTCCCCCACAGGCGCCCGGTTCATCACCCACGGCACGAAGGGCCTCGGCTTCGGCCACGCCTTCTTCCTCGTCCCCGACATGGAGGCCGCGCTCGCCTTCTACACCGGGCTGCTGGGCTTCCGTGTCAGCGACCGGATGCCCGAGGGCCCGAGCGACGCCTACTTCCTGCGCTGCAACCCCCGCCACCACAGCATCGGGCTGGCCTCGGTGCCCGGCATGGGAGCGCGTCTGCTGCACATCATGTTCGAGGTCGACGACCTCGACGCGGTGGGCCGCGCCTACGACAAGTGCCGCGACGGTGCCGCGACGCTGGTCAACACCCTCGGCCGGCACTCCAACGACGAGATGCTCTCCTTCTACGTCCGCACCCCCTCCGGTTTCGACCTCGAATACGGCTGTTTCGGCCTCCAGATCGACGAGGACGGCTGGGAGGCCGTGGAGCACCGCTACCCCGTCGAGAGCTGGTGGGGTCACAAGCGCACCCCGGACAACGTCCGCGGCCCCGAGCCCGGTTGGCAGTACTGACCCCCGCACCGGAGACCGAAAGGCCCGTCATGGCTCGCCACTTGCAGTTGAAGGAACCGGTCACCGAGCGGCCGTTGGAGGAATGGGGCACGATCGCGGCGGAGCTCGCCGGATGCCAGGTCCGCTTCGTGGACGGCGAACGGTGGCGCCACCGTGTCATCGAGGCCGGGTCCGACGGCCCGCCGCTGCTCATGTACCACGGCATCGGCGGGCACGCGGAGACCTTCGCCCGCAATCTGCGGGCCCTGTCCGAGCACTTCCACGTCTACGCCGTGGACGCCCGCTTCCACGGCTTCTCCTCCAAGGACGACCTCGATGTCCCCCGGATGTACGACCAGCTCGCGGACGGCGTCATCGACCTGATCGACGCCCTCGGTTACCGCAGCGTGTTCTACGAGGGCGAGTCCATGGGGGCGCAGCTCGGCGTCAACCTGGCCCTGCACCACCCGGAACGCTTCGACCGGATGGTCCTCAACGCGGGGTTCTACCTCAACCGCCCCGACCGCGAGGGATTCGCGCCGGCCACCCGCGGGGCGTCGAACCTGGGTCAGCTCTCCGCGCTGGCCGTCACCGAACCCACCACCGAGAACCTCGGCAACCGGCTGCGGTGGCTGGTCTCCCGGCCCGACCGGATGACCGACGACATGGTCTCGGTCCGCCGGCGGATCTACTCCGACCCCGAGGTCAACCGGTCGCTGCGCGGCATCTTCAACCTCGACGGAGGCGGCACCTTCGGACCCCACCTCTACGAACTGCCGTACACCCACGACGACCTGAAGTCCTGGCGCCCCGAGACGCTGGTGGTCTGGGGTGAGCACAACCCGGGCCACGGCCCCGACTACGGCGAGTACTGGGCCGACGTGATCGGCGCCGACTTCTATCCCTTCGCGGACGCGGGCCACTGGCCGCAGTGGGAGAAGCCCGACGAGTTCAACGCGGTGCTCACCCGGTTCCTCACGCGCTGAACGGCGCACCCTCCCGATCCACCCACACGCACACCGAACGGAGACGGCATGAGTCTGCAACGCGGCAGGGCTTTCGCCGATGACGCCGAGACACTGATCGACCGGTCCATCTTCTCCGACCCCGCCCTGCACCGGCAGGAGCTGGCCCGGGTCTTCGCCCGCAGCTGGCTGTTCCTCGCCCACGAGAGCCAGTTCACCAAGCCCGGTGACTTCTTCACCACCTACATGGGCGCCGACCCGGTCATCGTCAGCCGGCAGCGGGACGGGTCGCACAAGGCGGTGCTCAACTCCTGCCGTCACCGCGGCATGCGGGTGTGCCGTTACGACTCCGGCAACGCCAAGGCGTTCACCTGCCCGTACCACGGCTGGTCCTACGGCACCGACGGGGCGCTGCTGAGCGTTCCCGAGGAGGAGGCCGCCTACGGCGACGGGCTGGACCACTCCGCCTGGGGTCTGGCGGTGGTGCCGCGCGTGGAGACCTACAAGGGGCTCGTGTTCGGCACGTGGGACACCGAGATCCCGCCGTTGGCCGAGTACCTCGGCGGCTTCACGTACTACCTCGACGTGCTCGTCGACCTCGACGACGAGGGCGCCACGGCCGCCGCCGGCGTCCACAAGTGGCGCATGCGTGGCAACTGGAAGTTCGGGGCCGAGCAGTTCGCCGGCGACATGTACCACGCCTACTCCACGCACCTGTCCTCCATGATCGCGGAGGCGCCCAACAGCAAGGGCATCCGTCCGCCCGAGGAGGGCTTCCAGGTCGGTCTTCCCGGCGGCCACGGCCTGGGCGGCTACCCGGGTTACCCCTACTGGCACGCGCAGGGCTTCTCCGCCGAGGTGGAGGACTGGATCGGGAGCATGCTGGAGCGCGCCGCCGAGCGCCTCGGGCCCGCCCGCGCCACGGGTGCCGTCCTCATCCACGGCACCGCCTTCCCGAACCTGTCCCTGCTGTGGAACCGCTGGACCCTGCGGGTCTGGCACCCCAAGGGCCCCGACGCCATGGAGGTGCACTCCTGGGCGATCCTGCCGAAGAGCGCCCCGCCCGCAGTGCGCCGGGCGCTGCTCCTCGACTACCAGCGGCACTTCAGCGCGTCCGGCACCTGGGAACAGGACGACGCCGAGCAGTGGAACTACAGCGCCAACGGCAGCGACGGCTTCGTCACCGCGTCGCTGCCCCTGCACTACGGGATGGGGACCGGCCGGGAACCGAACAAGAACTTCCCGGAGTTCCCCGGGACCGTCGACGCCGTGTACAGCGAGATCAACCAGCGGCACTTCTACCGGCGCTGGTCCGAGCTGATGGCCGTGCCGCACCCGGCCGAAGAGGCCGCCTCTGGGGCCTCCTCCTCCGGAAGCCTCACCTCCGGAACTTTCGCCTCGGAGACCCCCGCATCCGAAACCCCCGCTCCCCAAACCCCCGTCACCGAGTCCGCGAAGGCGGTGATCGCATGACCGCCCTGCTGCCCGAGACCGCATCCGGCATCACCGTGGAGCGGCTCCTGCTCCAGTACGAAGTCGAACAGTTCCTCTACCGCGAGGCGGACCTGCTGGGCCGGCACGACTACGACGCCTGGCTGGCACTGTTCACCGACGATCTCCGGTACTACATGCCGATCCGGCGCAACCACTCCTCCCGGGACCCGGAGACCGTCGAACACGACGACGCCCTCGCCCTGATCGACGACGACAAGCCCTTCCTCGCGGAGCGGATCGCCAAGATCGCCACCGGCAAGGCGTGGGCCGACGACCCGCTGCCCCGGGTGCGGCATCTGCTCACGAACGTCGTCATCGGCGAGGAGGACGCCAGGGCCGGGGAGTTCACGGTCACCTCGTACCTCCTCATCGTCCGCAACCGCCTGGAGGACGAGCAGGACTCCTTCGCCTGCGGCCGCACCGACCGCTTCCGGCGCACTCCGGACGGCCTGCGGATCAGCCGGCGCCGGATCATCCTCGACCAGTCGGTGATCCTCAGCAAGAACATGAGCGTGATGTTCTGATGAGCGCGCACACCGGCTGGGTGGAGGACCAGGTCGTCGCCGTGACCGGCGCCGGCTCGGGACTGGGCCGGGCCCTGGTCGACGGCCTCGTCGAGGAGGGCGCCCGCGTCGTCGTCCTGGAGCGCTCCCCGGCCAAGGCCGAGGCGCTGCGCTCGGACTTCGGGCCGGAGCGGGTGCGGGTGGTCGAGGGCGACGCCACGCTCCTCGCCGACAACCGCGAGACGGTCGCCGCCGCGCTGGACGCCTTCGGCCGGCTCGACTGCTTCGTCGCCAACGCCGGGTTGTGGGACTTCTCCGTCCGCCTGGCGGACCTGCCCGACGACGCGATCTCCGCCGCCTTCGACGAGGTGTACGCCCTCAACGTCAAGGCGCCGCTGCTGGGCGCGAAGGCCGCGCTCGAGGCCCTGCGCGCGACGAACGGCTCGCTGGTCGTCACGCTGTCGAACGCCGCCCTGTACCCGGGCGGCGGAGGCAGCCTGTACGTGTCGTCCAAGCACGCCGGCCTCGGACTCGTCCGGCAACTGGCCTATGAGCTGACTCCCGACGTGCGGGTGAACGCCGTGGCCCCCGGCGGGATGTCGACCGACCTGCGGGGCCCCGCCGCCCTGAACTACGCGGACACGCCGCTGAGTTCCCTGCCCATGGACGACATCATGGAGAAGCACGGACCTCTGCGCCGGGCCCCCAGACCGCAGGACTACGTCGGCGCCTTCCTCCTCCTGGCCTCCCGCCGCTACGGCGCCATGTCCACCGGCACGGTCGTGGACGTGGCCGCGGGACGCGGTATCGCGCTCAGTCTGCACGAGAACTGAGCAACCGCCCGGGCCGCCCCGCCTCCCCCATCGGCGGGGCGGCCCGGGCCCACACCACCCCCAGCGCACCCCCTTCCGGAGACACCCATGCGTTCTGCCCACCCGCCGCGGCGGCGGCGATGACCGACGCCGACATCCGCAAGGCAGCGGACACCCTCTTCGACGCCGAGCAGTCCGGCACTCCCTGTCCCCCCGTACGCGACCTGTTCACCGAGGGTGACGTGGCGTCGGCGTACGCCGTCCAGCGACTGAACATCGAGCGGCGGATGCGGGAGGGCCGCCGTGTCGTGGGCCGCAAGATCGGTCTCACGTCAACCGCCGTTCAGACCCAACTCGGCGTCGCCCAGCCCGACTTCGGAGCGCTGCTGGCGGACATGGCGGTGCCGGACGGCGGTACGGTTCCGGCGGGACGCCTGCTCCAGCCCAAGGTGGAGGCGGAGATCGCGCTGGTCCTCGGCCGCGACCTGGCGCACCCGCGGACCACCGTCGCCGACGTGATCCGGGCCGTCGACTTCGCGCTGCCCGCCCTGGAGATCGTCGACAGTCGTATCGCCGGCTGGGACATCAGCCTGGTGGACACGGTCGCCGACAACGCCTCATCGGGCCTGTTCGTCCTCGGCACCGCGCCGGTCCCGCTGACCTCGGTGGACCTGCGAACCGTCCGGATGACCCTCCTCAGGGACGGCGATCCGGTCTCCGAGGGCACCGGCCGGGACTGCCTCGACGGTCCGCTCAACGCGGCCGTCTGGCTGGCGTCGACCCTGGCCGCCATGGGCGACCCACTGCGCGAGGGCGACATCGTCCTGACCGGAGCACTGGGCCCCATGGCCGTGGCGGCGCCAGGCAGTTTCTTCGAAGCCCGCATCTCCGGTCTGGGCGGTGTCCGGGTCGGCTTCGCGCCGGACCAGGCACGGGACGACGTACCGGCCGAAGCACCGGCCGACGCCCAGGCTGACAAGGAGAGCGAACAGTGAGCACGACACCCCCGTCCGCCCGCACCAAGGTCGCCGTCATCGGCTCGGGCAACATCGGCACCGACCTGATGATCAAGATCCTGCGGTTGTCGGAGGACCTGGAGATCGTCGCGATGGCCGGCATCGACCCCGACTCGGACGGCCTGGCCCGCGCCCGTCGTCTGAAGGTCGCCACCACGCACGAGGGAATCGACGGCCTGGTGGCGATGGACGAGTTCGCCGACGTCCGTATCGTCTTCGACGCGACCTCCGCCGGAGCCCACCGCCGCCACGACGAGGTCCTGCGCGCGCACGGCCGCAGGGTCGTCGACCTCACCCCGGCCGCGCTCGGCCCCTACGTCGTCCCGCCGGTCAACGCCGACGCCCACCTCCACGCGCCCAACGTCAACATGGTGACGTGCGGCGGACAGGCGACCATCCCGGTCGTCGCCGCGGTCGACTCCGTCACTCCCGTGCACTACGGCGAGATCGTCGCCTCCATCGCCTCCCGCTCCGCAGGGCCCGGTACCCGTGCCAACATCGACGAGTTCACGGAGACCACCGCGTCCGCGATCGAGAAGGTGGGTGGCGCGGCCCGCGGCAAGGCGGTGATCGTCCTCAACCCGGCCGAGCCTCCGCTGATCATGCGGGACACCGTCCACTGCCTCGTCGGCGACTGCGACGACGCGGCGGTGGCCGCCTCCGTCGAGTCGATGGTGGCGGGTGTGCGGACATACGTGCCGGGCTACCGGCTCAAGCAGAAGGTGCAGTTCGACCGGGTCGCCGCCGACGACCCGCTGCGCGGCCTGCTACCGCCGGACACGGAAGGCGGCGCCGTGAAGGTGTCGGTCTTCCTGGAGGTGGAGGGCGCCGCCCACTACCTGCCCGCCTACGCCGGGAACCTGGACATCATGACCTCGGCCGCGCTGCGCACCGCGGAACGTATGGCCGCCCACGTCTCCCCCGAGGCGGTGACCGCGTGACCCCGACTCTGTACGTGCAGGACGTGACCCTGCGGGACGGCATGCACGCCGTCCGGCACCGCTACACCGTCGAGCAGGCCCGTACCATCGCCTCCGCACTGGACGCGGCCGGCGTGGCGGCGATCGAGATCGCACACGGTGACGGGCTCGCCGGCTCCAGCATCACCTACGGCGTCGGCGCCCACAGCGACTGGGAGTGGATCGAGGCCGTGGTGGGCGCCGTACGCCAGGCCGTCCCGACCACCCTGCTGCTGCCCGGCATCGGCACCCTGCACGACCTGAAGCGGTCCCACTCTCTCGGCATCCGCTCGGTGCGCGTGGCCACCCACTGCACCGAAGCCGACATCTCCGCCCAGCACATCGCCGCGGCCCGCGAGATGGGCATGGACGTGGCGGGCTTCCTGATGATGTCTCACCTGGCCGATCCAGCCGAACTGGCCCGCCAGGCCAAGCTGATGGAGTCCTACGGCGCCCATTGCGTGTACGTCACCGACTCCGGGGGCCGCCTCACCATGGACGGCGTACGCGACCGTCTGCACGCCTACCGCGACCTCCTCGACCCGGCCACCGAACTCGGCATCCACGCCCACCACAACCTGGCCCTCGGCGTCGCCAACACCGTCGTCGCCGTCGAGAACGGGGTGACGCGTGTGGACGCCTCCCTGGCCGGGCAGGGCGCGGGCGCCGGCAACTGCCCGCTGGAGGCGTTCATCGCGGTCGCCGACCTGATGGGCTTCAAACACGGCTGCGACCTGTTCCCGCTCATGGACGCCGCCGACGACCTGGTCCGTCCGCTCCAGGACCGGGACGTGCGCGTCGACCGGGAAACGCTGACCCTCGGCTACGCGGGCGTCTATTCGAGTTTCCTGCGCCACGCCGAAACCGCCTCTCAGCGGTACGGAGTCGACACCCGTGCCCTCCTCGTCGAGGTCGGCCGCCGCGGGATGGTCGGGGGCCAGGAAGACATGATCACCGACATCGCTCTCGACCTGCTCGACGGCAGCCGAGCCTGACGGCACCACGGCCGCCGCCCGCCGCGCAAGGTGCTTGTATTCGTCCACTGGATTCAGATCATCCAAGGAATCGATTTCCCAGATCGGATGTCACGGGCCAGATTGGTGGCACCGCAATCGGGAGGACCTCTCTTCCCGTCATCGCCGTATGGAAGGACCCGTGAAATGACCCGGATCGTGGTCGACTTCGACCGCTGCGAGGGCCACGGGCTGTGTGAGCAGACCGCGCCCGAGGTGTTCCGGCTCGACGACGAGGGCGAGTTGCACCTGACAAGTGACGAGGTGGACGCGGAACACGAGAGTGTCGTCGCGGCCGCCGTTCGGGTGTGTCCCGTCGCGGCGTTGAAGGTGCGGCCGTGAGGCGGATCGTCGTGGTCGGTGGGTCCATCGCCGCGGTCACGGCGGCGCAGAGCCTGCGCACCGAGGGCTTCGACGGCCAGGTGACCGTGCACCGAGAGCAACGGCGGCACCATCGACGGGCTCCAGTGATGTCGGCAGCGCACCTACCACGGGCCCGCAGCGGCGAGGAGCGATGTCTGGAAGCGGGTCACCGGCTGGTGACCGGCAAGTTCATCGCGCGCAGTGACCGATGCCGCTGACAGGGAAGCAGCGCTGGGGCGCGAACTCGGACTCGATCCAGTCGAGAAGGACATCCGCGCTCGGACCGCAGCGCACATGATGCACGCCATCCGGTGATGGAGCGAAAGCGGGCGACCGACGTGCCCGGCGCGGTTCGGGGCAACCGGCTGAGCCTGACTGCCGGCACCGGACTCACCAGGGCTCAGAAGGCAGAACCGGTGTGCTTTCCCGCAGGACGACGTTCGTGGCGATCGGTACGATCCGCGAAGCGTCGTCGCCGGAGAGCGCGACTTCCATCGCGCGGAGCCCGACCTGCCGAAGAGGAACGTTGACGGAGGTCAGCTCCGGGACGACGTCCACCGCTGGGCCGATGTCGTCGAAGCCGGCGACGGCGATGTCCCGGCCGGGGACAAGCCCGGCGTCGCGGAATGCGGTCATCGCACCGATCGCCATGACGTCGCTGACCGCGAAGACGAGTTCCGTGCCGTCCAGTCCCTGCCGGACGAGTTCCCGGGCCGCCGCACCACCCCCTCGGCGGCTGAACTCGGCTTCGACCACGAACCGCTCGTCGACGCCGAGGTTGAACTCGCGCAGACCGTCCACGAAGCCATCGCACCGGTCACGGGACGTCCTGAGCCCGGCGTCTGCGCGTACCACCGCGAACCGCCGGTAGCCGAGGCCCACCAGCGCGCGGGCCAGCTGTCGAGCGCCACCGTAGTTGTCGATGGACACGGTGCGGAAAGGCAGGTCGTGCTGACTGATCAGGACCACGCTACCGCCCGCCTCCCGGTAGGCGTCGAGCTCTTCGAGGAGAGCGTCGCGGGTGTCCGTGCCATCGATGCGACTGCCGGTCAGGATGATGGCACGGGGCCGCATGCCGCGCAGCGTGCTGACGATCTGGAGTTCACGCTCAGGGGAGCGGTCCGCCACGGCCATGGTCACGATGAGTCCGGCAGCCTCCGCTACCTGTGTCACCCCCGCCGCGATGGAGGAGAAGTACGGGTCGTCGACACCGCTGACGACCAACGCGGCGATGTTCGTCGAGCCCCGCGCGATCGCTTGCGCGGAGAGGTGCGGCTCGTAGTCCAGTTCCGCGGCTGCGGCGAGCACACGGTCGACGTTCGCCTGCCGGACGTTGCGAACGCTGCCGTTGAGTACCCGCGACGCCGTCGCCTGTGAGACGCCCGCCGACCGCGCCACGTCACGCAGGGTCACCTGACGCTCCCCGGATACGGCCTCCCCGTGACGCCGTGCAGGCGCTGCCGATCCATCTTCCATGCCGCACATTGTGCACCGAGCCGCACAGCGCCCGGAAGTCGCGGAGTGACTACGGAGGGTAACTTCGTGGGCCGACCGCTCACTACGCGCCCATGCCCGGCGGACCCCGTCCGGGGCCAACGCGACCACCGTCCGACGGGACGCCGTTTCCGGAGCCGGTCACCGGCACTCGGTCCCCGTATCGGCGGCCTGGCCGGGGCTATCCTCGGGTAGCGTCGACGACGGCTCGTTTTCGTGGTGCGGGAGGGACGGCACGATGCCCCATTCAGCGAGGCCGACCGTCACCCTGCGCGACGTGGCGGCGGCCGCCGGAGTGTCGGTCCCGACCGCATCACGCGTGCTGGGCGGGAGTTCCCGGACGGTCGCGGAGGAATATCGGCAGCGGGTCCTCTCCGCCGCAGCCGCGTTGCGCTACACCGTGGACGCCTCCGCCCGGGCGATGCGGCGCGCGAACGACTCGATCGCGGTCGTCGGCGACGACCTCACGACCCCGTCGATGGGAATGGTCGCCGCGGCGATGGAACGGCGGGCACGCGACGCCGGGGCGTTCGTGACCGTCTCGTCGACCCACGGCACCGCCGAGCGGCAGCTCGAAACCGTCCGGGTGCAGCGTGCTCTGCGGCCGCGTGCGCTCATTCTGACCTCAAGCCGCCTCGATACGAAGGCCCTCGGCGGGCGCCTGCTCGACGAGTTGCTCGGCTACGAACGCGAGGGCGGCCGGGTAGTGATCGTCGGCGACACCGATATGCCGTTCGACTCCATCAGCTTCGACAATCACGGTCCCGCGAAGGAACTGGCCGCCCACATCGCGGGGGTGGGGCACCGGCACGTGACGATCCTTGCCGGCGCGCGTGGGCAGGGGAACGTCTCCGCCCGTACCGCGGGCTTCATGGCCGGGCTCCGCGACGGCGGCGTCGAGGCGCGGCACATCCGGATCGCGCACTGTGCGGTGAGCCGCCAAGGAGGGGCCGATGCGGCGCGACGTCTGGTCGCCGAGGGGCTGGAGCCGCCCCACGCGGTTCTCGCCGCCAACGACACCATCGCCATCGGCGCGATGTCCGCCTTTCGGAATGCCGGGGTGGCGGTGCCGGACGACGTATCGGTGACCGGTTTCGACGACATCGAGCTCGCGACCGACGTGACACCGCGACTGACGACCGTGTCATTGCCGCTGGTCCAGGCAGGTACCGAGGCGGTCCGCCTCGCGCTCGCGGAACGTGCGCAAGGAGAGGATCTGATGATGCGCGGGCAGGTCGTGGTGCGGGACAGCACGGCGATCCGCGTCGCCTGAACTGCCCGGGAGCCGATCACTCCACGCTCCGGCCGAGCACACCGCACCTACGGTCACCAGAACCTGAGGCGCCGAAGACGCGTTGTCGGGCGCTGACCCGCCGCTTGACGCCTTCGATCACGGACGGGCACTGCGCGGAATGCGATTTCCGACGCAGGAACGGCGCCGTGGAAGCGAGCATGCAGCAACGGCGGCTACCTCACCCTCACAGGCGTGAGCAGCGGCAACGCGACGGGAGCCTTGATCCGGCCCGACACAGCCGCATGGGTGTGCCCTCACCTTCCGGCAAGGGCCTCCGCGATGCCGACGCGTTCATCCGCTCGAAACCTTGACGCACTCGAGTCCCGCTGGGCACACTGCGCGGAATACGTTTTCCCACTGCGGCCACAAGGGCAGGCATGCAGATTCTCTACGGCCGACCTCCCCTCCGGGGGGGCACTGCGACACGGGAAGCGCGGCTCTCGGAGCAGCCGCTGCCGGTGAGCCCCCGACGGGGGATGTCAGGCAGGACCGCGCCCGTGCCGGGCACCCGTTGTCCCGTCCACCGCACAGTTCCGAACTGCCCGCGCCCCGAGCCGTTACGCGATGTCCCGGCTGGAGGCGTCACGACAGGAGTCAGTACCTCACCACCACAGACGACAAGAAGAGGACCATGACCGGCAACCGAAGACTTGTGTCACAAGCGACAGCCGCCGCACTGTGCGCGCTGGCAGTCGTGCTCGCGTCGATCGTGCTCATCCCCGCGCAGCGGGCCTTCGCCGCGGGCACCACGTACTACGTGAGCGCGGGTGGCAACGACAGCAACGCCGGAACCAGCACCAGCGTGCCCTGGCGCTCGCTGAGCAAGGTGAACGCGAAGACATTCCAGCCCGGCGACACCATCCGCTTCGAGGCCGGTGACAGCTGGGCCGGTCAGCTGTGGCCGAAGGGGTCGGGCTCCGACGGCGCCCCGATCACCATCGACAGCTACGGTTCGGGCACCAAGCCGAAGATCGCCGGTCAGGGCACGGTCGGCGACGCCGTGCGGTTGTACAACCAGGAGTACTGGGAGATCCGCAACCTCGACGTGTCGAACGCGGTACCCACGGGCACGACGGACGGTTCGAAGCTCGGCGACTTCCGTGGCATCGGCGTACACGGTGACAACGGCCAGACCCTGCACCACTTCGTGATCGACTCGGTCGACGTGCACGATGTCACCGGCGAGGTCAAGTGGGTCGGCGGCAGCAGTACCGGCAACAAGCCGGGCATCACCTTCGTGCAGGGCTGGGACCGCTCGAAGAACACGGGTGGCATCGCCTTCCTCACCGGTGTCCAGGACATCACCGCGCCCGGCGCCCCCACGTTGCTCGACGGCATCACCGTGCAGAACTCCACCATCAAGAACACCTCGTTCAACGGGATCGTCACGAAGCAGTACGCCGGTGACGCGCCCGGCGCCGTGTACACCGGCTGGGGCAAACGCGAGACGGCCAGCGACTCCAAGTGGAAGCCTTACACCAACGTCACGTTCCGCGGTAACTACATCACGCAGGCGAACACCCCCTTCGGCTGCAACGGCATCTACATCACCGGCGTCAAGGGCGCACTCGTCGAAGGCAACGTGATCGACCGGGTCGGTGTCTCCGGCGTCGAGACCAATATGGCCGACAGCGTCACCGTCCAGCACAACGAGATCATGGGTACCCACCTCTCGTCGGGCGGTGCCGACCAGAACGCCCTGGACCCCGACATCGGCACCACCAACCAACTGTTCCAGTACAACTACCTCCACGACAACGGCGACGGCATCCTGCTGTGCGCGTGCAACTCCGCGGTCAAGTTCGGCAGCGTGGTGATCCGCTACAACGTCATCACCGGCAGCAAGCGGTGGAACATCCACATGTCGCAGCAGACCGGCTCGGTGGCACACGTCTACAACAACACCTTCGCCAACACCGATTCGCCGACCATGGTGAGCGGCGGTGTCGGCGGCAAGGTGACGTTCACCGACAACCTGTTCATCTCCGGAAATGCCGCACCTGAGTTCAGGCAACAGTCGAGCATCGTCTACAACAACAACGGGTACTCGTCCAACCTGACGACTCGGCCCTCGTCCGACGTGAACGCCGTGGTCGGCGCTCCGCAGTTCGTGAACGCCGGCGTCACGGGGCCCTACGGTGACGAGAACGGCACGAGACTCGCCACGGCGGCGAACTTCGCGCTCCAGTCAGGGTCGGTCTTCGCCGACTCCGGTGCCACGATCACCGGCAACGGCGGCCTCGACTACTCCGGGGCGACCGTACCGATCGGGAACGGTCCGGAGATCGGTGCCCTCGAACGCGGCGCGCCCAACATCGCGTTCACGGACACCTTCGACGGCCTGGCGACCGGGGCGCTCGCCAACGGGACCAACGGATGGCGGGTCATCTCGACCAACAACGACGTCTCCGTGGTGGGGACACCGTCCGCCACCGACAAGAGCGCCCGGCTGACCCGCACCATCGAAGGCGGCGGCACCGACGGGACCAACCTCGCCCGGCTCTTCAGCACCCCGCTGCAGGGCGTGGTGACCATCGACGCGCAGGTGATGCGCAACGACACGCAGGCCGGCTGGTTCGGGCTGCCCTACCTGTACAACGCCAGCGGCGCCCCCGTCGTCAGCGTCGCGTTCGCGCGCGGTGAGATCCACGCGTACGAGGGAACCACGGACCGTGTGATCGGCACGTACACCACTGGCAAGTGGTACCCGGTGAAGCTCACCGTGGACACCGTGAACCAGCGCTTCGACCTGGACATCGACGGCCGGCGCGTGCTGAACGACGCGGCGTTCCGCACCTCGATGCCGGGGATCGCGAAGGTCGCGTGGTACTCGAACGGAGGCGAGCGCGGGGCCGTGCACGTGGACGACGTCCGCATCTCCCGCGGTACCGAATTCGGCCAGTGACAGCCAGGTCCAATGGTGGCGCGATATTAGGGTAAGCGCACCCGATGCAGTAAGCGCTTCCACCTTCCAGGGTGCTCAGCGCAAGCTGACGCCCTGACAAAGAGCAATCAGCGCTGCCAGGCCGATATCGGCCTGGCAGCGCTGATTGCCGTACTGATCAACGTGATGAAATCTGCTGCAACATGTCGCTTACCACCGGCACATAGAATGCGGTGATACCGGCCATGTTGGGATGCGTTCCCGACCCATCCGTGCCAGGGAAACCGTCGACCAGGTCATCGAATGTGTATTTCGCACGCTGAGCGTCATCGCGCGTATCGAACGTGGTGTCCCCGAAGATGTCGGCAATGGCGATGCCCCACTTGCGACAGGCCTGCAGGGTCACCTCGCGCAGCGCCACCTGGGTGCCCCAGTCCCGCGAACCGAGTTTGTGGGCGGCGACGTACACGATGCGGGCGGTCGGCCATTTCCGCTTCATCTCGTGCAGCGTCCTGTCCAGTTCGCCCGCGTAGGTGCCGATCGTGTAAGCGCGGTCCCTGAAGATGGACTGGGCGTCATTGGTGCCGCCGTCAAAGATGACGAAGTCCGGCGCGATGCCGGTCGACTCCTCGACCTGCACAAGTATCTGCCCGCCGGAAGCATGTGGGTCGGCACCGATGGTCGCGCCATTCCGGGCGAACTTCGTGAGGGTCATGCCCTCGCGCTCTGAAACGAGGTCCACAAAACTGTGCGGATATACATGTCCATACACAATACTGTCCCCGAAGGCGTAGATACTCTTGCCCGCCAACCCACTGTTCACATCATTCTCCCTGCAGCTTCGGTATTTCAGGATTGATTTTAGGCAGAACATTGACCCGTTGGGCGATCAGCGCGTAAATTGCAGCCATAGAAAGCGCTTACTTTCATGAAGTGGAGTGTTGACACATGAGCACAACCAACACCGGATTGCCCGGGGGCGTCGCCGTCTCGCATCTGTCGGTGTACGACTGGCCTGCCGCCGACGGGGCGTGCGGCGGCACCCCCCACATGCACCTGGCCTGTTCGGAGGCCTACGTCGTCACCGGCGGACGCGGGGCCGTGCAGACGCTGACCGCATCCGGGTACGAGGTCACTCCGCTCCAGGCCGGTACGGTCGCCTGGTTCACGCCCGGCACCATCCACCGGCTGGTCAACGAGAGTGATTTGCGGATCACGGTTCTGATGCAGAACAGCGGGCTGCCGGAGGCGGGGGACGCGGTCCTCACGTTGCCCGCGGAGTACCTGACCGATCCGGAGGCATACGCCCGTGCCACCGCCATCCCGGCCGACTCGCCCGAGGAGGAACAGGAGCGCGCCGCCCGCGCCCGGCGGGACCTCGCCCTGGAGGGCTACCGGGCACTGCGGGAGGCCGAGGGGCCGCAGGCCCTGGCCGCGTTCCACCGGGCTGCCGCCGCGCTGGTACGGCCCCGCATCGCCGAGTGGCGCGAGCGGTGGCGCCAAGGCGCGGAGGCCTCCGCCGCGGCCACTGGGGCGCAGCTCGACTGGCTGGAGCGGGGGGAGTCCCCCCATCTCGTGGATGCCGCCGTGAGGTCCGAACAGCCCGTTGCCCGTGGGAAGTTCGGGATGTGCGGTCGGCTCGACGTCTACCAGAACTGATGCCGGTGTGCGCTTGAGGCCCGGCAGCGTGCGCGGCCGGGCCGGCTCTCGCCTGAGGCCGGCAGGACGCCAGCGTCGGCAGAGGGACGGACGGGAGCCGACGGCCCGCGCCCACTCCGGCAGCGCCCGCCCTTGGTCACCGCTTGCGGCTGGGATGCTTGGTCGCGGGTGGTTCGCCCGTCGACTCCCGCCAGATGATGCGGAGGAGGGGTTCCTCCTTCGCCTCGGGCACCGTATTGAGCAACCCCGCGATCAGCTTGGACATGGCCGTACTGCCGAGTTGTTCGAGCTCCACGTCGACGGTGGTCAGGGACGGGGTCATGAACTGCCCGACCCCCGCGTTGTCCCAACCGGTCACGCTGAGGTCGCCCGGCACGTCCCAGCCGCGCTCCCGGGCGCCCCGGATGACGCCGGCGGCCACGAGGTCGTTGGCCGCGATCACCGCGGTCGGCCGCGAACGGCTCGGGAGCGACCGTATCGCCTCGATGCCGGACTCTCCCGACCAGTCTCCGTCGAAGACGCCGACGGACTCGACCCCGAGGCGTTCGACGGTATCCAGATAGCTGTGCCGGCGCGCCCTGGCGGAAGCGAACTGCGCGTCGCCCGCCACATGAAGAAACCGGGAGTGGCCGAGGGACGCCAAGTGCTCGATCATCCGCACTACGGGCGTGGCGTCGGCCAGCTCCCCGATGCCGCGCATCTCGTCGTCGAAGTCGGCCGAGATCACCACGGTCGTCCGCTGGTGCAGTTTGCGCTCCACCTCGGGAAGCACGGGAGCCAGGGAGAGAATCCCCTCGTACTGTCCCGAATCGGCGAGCTCCAGCAGTCGATCACTCCTCGCCCGTACGCCGCCTCCGGCGCTCACGACGTCCACGAAGTACCTCGCGGCGTGTGCTGTGGCGCTGGCTCCTGCCAGCATGCGTGACGGGTTGAAGGCCATGGCGGGCATGAGGATCGCCAGTCGGCCGGTCTTCCGTGTGCGCATCGACCGCGCCACCAGGTTGGGGCGGTAGTCGAGTTCGCGTATGGCCTTCTCCACGCGTTCCAGGGTCGCGGGCTTCAGCCCGCCGTTGAACCGCAGATACCGCGACACCGTCTGGGGTGACACACCGGCGAGTCGCGCCACATCGGTGATCGTAGGCCGTCGTCGCGCCGTGTCAGCGCCATCCATCCGCTTCCCCCACCTTCCGTCAACGTTCGGTGAAGTCAGAGACTACACACTCTTGACGCAAAAAGTGATCGTTCACTATGGTCCTCGCATCCCACAAAGTGAACGATCACTTTTTGGGTGACGCGTGGCCCGGGACGGGCCCGCACCACTGTGTGCCGATGCCGCCGCTCAAGGGAGCAGTGCCGTGAGCTCCATCAACGAACTACGCCGGCTGCGCGGGTCCCAAAAGGGCGCGCGACAGCAGAACAAGGTGGCGTTCTTCTTCCTACTGCCATGGTTCGTCGGGCTCTTCGGGATCACTCTCGGCCCGATGCTGGCCTCGCTCTACCTCAGCTTCACCAAGTACAACCTCTTGCAGCCGCCGCAGTTCAGCGGACTCGACAACTGGACGCGCATGGTCGACGACGAGCGTCTGCACAAGTCGCTCGAAGTGACGTTCAGCTACGTCCTGGTCTCCGTCCCTCTCCAACTGGCGATGGCCCTGGGGCTCGCCCTGCTGCTGGACAGAGGAGTGCGTGGACTTGCCTTCTACCGCTCCGTCTTCTACCTGCCGTCACTGATCGGCGGCAGCGTGGCGATCGCCGTCCTGTGGCGCGCGATGTTCGGGACCAACGGCCTTGTCAACGAGGCCCTGTCCCTCGTCGGTATCCAGGGGCAGGGCTGGATCTCGGAGCCGGGAACGGCGCTGTCGACCCTCGTCGTCCTGAACGTCTGGACCTTCGGCTCCCCCATGGTGATCTTCCTCGCCGGGCTGCGGCAGATTCCGACCTCCCTCTACGAGGCGGCCTCCGTCGACGGCGCGAAGCGCTGGCGCCAGTTCCACAGCATCACCATTCCGCTGCTGACACCCATCATCTTCTTCAACCTGGTGCTGCAGATCATCCACGCCTTCCAGACCTTCACCCAGGCCTTCGTGGTGTCCGGTGGCACCGGAGGCCCCGCCGACTCCACCCTCTTCTTCTCGCTGTACCTGTACCAGCGCGGGTTCGGCCACTTCGACATGGGTTACGCGTCCGCGCTCGCGTGGGTCCTGCTCCTCATCGTCGCGGCCTTCACCGCCGTCAACTTCTGGGCCTCAAAGTACTGGGTGTTCTACGATGACTGACCGCACCGCAGCCGTACCCCCCTCGCTGCCCACCCCCCGCCCCCACGCGATACGCCGGATCAGGCGCGCGGTGCGCGCCCCTCTCAAACACTGCCTGCTGGCTCTCTGCGCCCTGACGATGCTCTACCCCGTCCTGTGGATGGCGGTCAGCTCGCTGCGGCCCAACAACCAGATCTTCCGCAGCGCGGGACTCGCCCTGACGCACCCGCACTTCGAGAACTACAGCAACGGCTGGAACGCCTTCTCCCAACCGTTCAGCCACTACATGATCAACTCGGCGATCGTCGTGACCGGCGCGATCCTCGGGAACCTCCTCGCCTGCTCCCTGGCCGCGTACGCGTTCGCCAGGCTGGAATTCCGGGCGAAGCGCGTCTGGTTCGCCGTCATGCTCGTCACCATCATGCTGCCGATCCACGTGATCATCGTGCCGCAGTACGTCCTGTTCTCGGAGCTCGGCTGGGTCAACACGTTCCTGCCCCTGATCGTGCCGAAGTTCCTGGCGACCGATGCCTTCTTCATCTTCCTGATGGTGCAGTTCATCCGGGGCATCCCGCGCGAGATCGACGAGGCCGCACGGATCGACGGAGCCGGGCACGCGCGGATCTTCTTCTCCCTCATCCTCCCGCTCATGGTCCCGGCGCTGGCGACCACCGCGATCTTCACCTTCATCTGGACCTGGAACGACTTCTACACCCAGCTCATTTACCTGACCGACCCGGACATGTACACCACGCCTCTCGCACTGCGCACCTTCGTCGACCAGCAGACCGCGACGGACTGGGGCTCGGTGTTCGCCATGAGTGTCGTGTCGCTCGTACCCGTCTTCCTCGTCTTCCTCGCCGGACAGCGCTTCCTGCTGCGCGGCATCGCGACCACCGGCGGCAAGTAGCTGCGGGGGCCACTGCCGGACATGCGAGGCGACCGAGCCATGACCACTCGGGAGCACCGCAGCCATCAACCTGACCCACCCATCAGGCACAGGAGAACCACATGAAAGCCAGCCCCTTCAGACGCGTCACCATCGGAGCGGTCGCCTCACTCTCGCTCGCGCTGACCGCCTGCTCCGGCGGCGGCACCGGCGCCGCTTCCGACCTCAGCGACAAGCCGGTCACCATCCGCGCCACCTGGTGGGGAGCGGACGCCCGCGCCCAGCTCACCGACGAGGTCATCAAGGCGTTCGAGAAGAAGTACCCCAACATCACGGTCAAGGGCCAGTACAAGGACTGGAACGGCTACTGGGACGCGCTCGCCACGACGACCGCGGCCAAGGACTCTCCCGACGTCGTCCAGATGGACGAGCTGTATCTCGCGTCGTACGCGGACCGCGGAGCGCTGTACGACCTCGGCAAGGCCAAGAAGCTCCTCAACACCTCGCAGTTCGACGCCCAGGCCCTGGCCACCGGACAGGTCAACGGAACGCAGTACGCGCTTCCCGTCGGCGTCGGCGTCCTGTCAGTCCTCGTGAACACCGACCTGTTCAAGAAGTACGGCGTGAAGGTTCCCGACGACAAAACGTGGACGTGGGACGACTACGCCAAGATCGGGAAGGAGCTGACGGACAAGAGCGGCGGCAGGATCCATGGTGCGGCCGGCGCACCCGGCTTCTCCGCCGGCGATGTCAAGTACTGGGCTCGTCAGCACGGTGAAAACCTCTTCGACAAGGACGGCAACGTCTCGTTGAAGCCCGAGACGCTCGCCGGGATGTGGAAGTACGGTCAGGACCTGATCTCCTCGGGGGCCGGCGTCAAGGCGTCGACGATGGTCGAAGACCTGACGGCGGGTGTCACCGCCGGCAGCTTCGCCACCGGCAAGGCAGCCATGATGGGGGTGTACAACACCCAGATCACCGCAATTCAGCAGGCCGTGGGAGCCAATGTGCAACTGCTGCAGATGCCCCGTGTCGGCAACACCAAGGCGAACTTCTTCAAGCCCTCGATGTACTGGGCGGTCTCCAGCCAGAGCAAGCACCCGGCCGAGGCAGCCGCGTTCGTCGACTTCGTGCTCAACGACCAGAAGGCCGCCGACATCCTCAAGACGGAGCGAGGAATCCCCGCCAACAAGGAGATGCTGAAGCACCTCCAGCCGGGACTGGCCGGGACCGACAAGGCGGCAGCCGACTACATGAACGCCGTGACCCCGGGTGAGTCGCCGGTCGTGACCCCCAACGGCGGAAGCGGCATCGAACCGCAGCTGCAGCGCTACAGCCAGGAAGTCTACTTCGGGAAGACCTCGCCCGAAGACGCCGCGAAGGCCTTCATCAAGGAGCTCCAGGGCGAGATCGACGCGGCCAAGTGACCTCCTTCCCGGGGGCCGTCGCCTCTGCCACGGCCCCCGGGAGCCCCACGACATGTGGGTCAGGAACCAAGAGAGAGAACACACCCATGCCCAGCCCCCGGCCGCCGTACCGCGTGGCCATCATCGGCACCGGCGGTATCGCCCACGCGCATGCCGAAGCCCTCACCGAACTCTCCGAACGTGCCCGGCTGGTCGCCGTCGCCGACGTCGACCCCACCCGTGCCGCCGAGTTCGCCGACCGATTCTCCGTGCCACACGTCTTCAGTGACCCGCAGGCGCTGCTGGAGAGCCAAGACCTCGATCTCGTACACATCTGTACGCCCCCGCAGACACACGCACCCCTGGCATCCATGGTGATGCGGGCGGGCGTGACCGCCCTGGTGGAGAAGCCGACGGCGCTGAGCCTGCGTGAGTTGGACCAACTGGCCACGGTGCAGGAGGAGACGGGTTCCAAGGTACTGACCGTCTTCCAGCACCGCTACGGCGCGGCGGCGGTACGCCTGCGACGGCTGGCCACGGCCGGCGCGCTGGGCCGGCCACTGGTCGCCACCTGCGAGACCCTCTGGTACCGGCCCGACGCGTACTTCGAGGTGCCGTGGCGGGGACGCTGGGACGTCGAGGGAGGCGGTCCCACGATGGGACACGGCATCCATCAATTCGACCTGATGCTGTCGGTCCTCGGCCCCTGGTCGCTGATCACCGCACTCGCCGAACGCCAGGCCCGGCCCACGGACACCGAGGACGTCTCGATCGCCGCCGTCCGGTTCGGCAGCGGAGCCCTCGCCACGGTGGTCAACTCCCTGCTGTCCCCCCGGGAGACCTCGCGCCTGCGCTTCGACTTCGAATACGCCACGGTCGAACTCGAGCACCTCTACGGCTACAGCGAGGAGCACTGGCGGTTCACCCCGGCCCCCGGCCACGAGGAGCTCTCGGACCTCTGGGCCGACCGTGACGAGCCGGACATCACGAGCGGCCACAGGCTCCAGATCGAGGCCGTGTTCGATGCCTGGGAGAATGGACAGGAACCCGGCGTCTGTCTGCAGGACGCGCGTCGCACACTGGAGTTCGCGGCGGCGACGTACGCCTCGGCCTTCCGCGGTGTCCCCGTCGCAGCGGGCGAACTGACCGCCGACGACCCGTTCGCGGTCAGCATGGACGGCGGCGCCGTGCCGTGGGAACCGGTCAAGGAGGCCCTCGTATGAACGCTCTTGAGATCCGCCACGACCTGGGTACCTCGGTCACGGTCCGCGACGGCGGCACCGAGTTGTTCCGCTACGTGTACCAGCCGGACACCGTCCAACTGGAATCGCCCAAGCCCTACATCCATCCCCTGCGCACCCGGGCCGGCAAGGCGGTCAGCCTGTTCCGTCCCCACGACCACGTGTGGCACAAGGGCATCGCCTGGTCCCTGCCCCACGTCGGCGAGCAGAACTTCTGGGGCGGTCCCACTTACATCCACGGACGCTTCTACGTCCAGCTGGAGAACAACGGAACCCAGGCCCACCGCCGGGTCGTCGACCTGGACAGGGCCGACGGAACGGCGACGTTCGCCCACGACCTGGACTGGACCACCCAGTCCGGCGCGCTGTTCTTCACCGAACGCAGGACGCTGCGAGCGAGTCTGATCTCACCGCACGCCTGGGCGTTGACGTTCGAGACACGGATGACGAACGTCTCCGGAACGGACGTCGCCATGGGATCGCCGACCACCAAGGGGCGCGAGAACGCCGGCTACGGCGGCCTGTTCTGGCGAGGCCCGCGGTCGTTCACCGGCGGGCAGTTCGTGACCGAGGAAGGTCTGGGTGGCGACGAGGTCCGCGGGCGGCGCATGGAGTGGATGGGTTTCGCCGGACGCCACGACGAGACGGACGCACAGTCGCTCGTGCTCATGGTCGACGACGCGGCCAACCCGAGTCACCCGCCGCAGTGGTTCGCCCGGACCGAGGAGTTCGCCTGCCTCAATCCGGCACCGTTCTTCAGCGAGGAGCTGACCGTCGAGGACGGCGCGACCGTGCGGTTCCGCTACGGCGTCGGGATCGCCGATGCCAACGCGAACGCGGCTCCCGCACTCGCCGACGCGGTACGCCGGGCGCTCACACGGTCGGACACGCCGTCCTCAGAATCCTCTTCAGGGCGCTTCGCGACGGGGTGAGCCGACCCTGCTCGCTATGCAAGCCCCCGGCGTGCACTCCCCGCTCACCAGGGAGTGCACGCCTTCCTCCCCGTTATGTTCTTCGCGGTCCTGCAAGAGGGCCGCTGGCCTCCGGGCCCGGCATGACTGTGTCCCCCTGTCGAACGGATGACCTGGGGGGTGGTGT
>NZ_JARGEF010000280.1:0-9793 GCF_033794725.1 Streptomyces sp. ID05-39B
CGCGGAGGGCCCGCGGCTCACCCTCCCCCACCAGTTCCGTCGCCATCCGCGGGCCCTCCGCGAGGTCGACGACGGCGGCGACGTACGGCGTCCGCTCGCCGAAGGGCGGCAGGTCGTTGCGGTGGACGACCGACCAGGTGTAGAGGCTCGCCCGGCCGCTCGCCTCCTCCCAGCGCACGTCCTCGCTCCAGCAACGCGGGCAGAACTCCCGCGGGTAGTGGTGGGCCCGCCCGCACGCCCCGCAACGCCGGATCAGGAGCCGGCCCTCGGCCGCCGCCTCCCAGTACGCGCGCGTGAAGGCATCGGTCTCCGGGAGGTCGTACCGCGAGGTCACCGGAGGCACCCCATCAGAACCATCGCGTCAGAACACCTCACCCGAACCACCCCAGCGCGCCGTCCAGCGACCAGCTCTGCCAGGCCATCCCGAACAGTGCGACCACCGAGATCAGCGCCATCATCGCGTTCTGCCCCTGCTCGGCCCAGTCGTGGATCATGAGGGTGAAGTAGAGGAGGTTCAGCAGCAGGCCGCCCACCAGGGCGATCGGCGTGAGGAACCCGGCCACGAGGCCCAGGCCCAGCGCCAGTTCCGCGTACACGACGACGTACGCCATCGCGCGCGGCCTCGGTGCCACCACCGCCTCGAAGCCGGAGCGTACGGCGCTGAAGCGGTGCTTGGCCGCGATGTCCGCCGCCCACGCGATGCCGGTACCGCGCTCGAACCAGCCCTTCCTGTCCTTGTGCCGCCAGCTCTCCAGCCACCACAGGCCGAGCCCGATCCGCAGCACGGCCAGCCATTGCGCGCCGGTGAGCCAGATCGTGTCCATGCATCTGACGGTACGTCAGATCGGATGGAGCGGGAAGACCGTGAGCGGCACGCCCCGGACCGGACCGGACCGGACCGGGGCGTCGCGGCACGTCCACGACCAAGGCCAGACCGGTCCCACGGCCGGGCTTACGTCCACGACCGGGCCCGTCTCATCCTGTCCACAACCAGTCCACAACCAGGTGACCTACGTCACCGACCGCACACACCCCCCGTACAGGCGTGATCGATCCGCAACCAATTCCGGTCTTGACCGAGACCCATCAATGGCGCGCATGATTACGCTCGCGCTCATGGAAGACTCCGCACCGACGCCCCACCCCTCTACGATCACCGCCGCGAACGCGGCCGACCGGCCGGTCTACGTCATCGGCGGCGGCCCCGGCGGCCTCGCCACCGCGTACGCGCTGCGCACCCAGGGGATACGTGCCGTCGTCGTGGAGAAGTCCGACCGGGTCGGCGCGTCCTGGCGGCGCCACTACGACCGGCTGCACCTGCACACCACCCGGCGCCGCTCGGCCCTGCCCGGACTGCCGATGCCGCGCCGCTTCGGACGGTGGGTGGCCCGCGACGACATGGTGCGGTACCTGGAGAAGTACGCCGAGCACCACCAGTTGGAGGTCGTCACCGGTGTCGAGGTCTCCCGCGTCGAACGGACCCCCGACGGCACCGGCTGGCTGCTGCACGCCTCCGGTGGACGCGAGCTGACCGGCGCGGCGGTCGTCGTCGCCACCGGCTACAACCACACCCCGGCCCTCCCCGACTGGCCCGGCCGCGACACCTTCACCGGCGAGCTGACCCACGCCTTTGCCTACCGCAACGGCACCCCTTACGCCGGCCGGGACGTCCTCGTCGTCGGCGTCGGCAACACCGGTGCCGAGATAGCCGTCGACCTCGTGGAGTGCGGCGCCGGGCGGGTACGGCTGGCCGTGCGCACCGTCCCGCACATCGTGCGCCGCTCCACCGCGGGCTGGCCCGCCCAGTACAGCGGCATCCTCGTACGGCGGCTGCCCGTCGGGCTCGTCGACCGGATCTCCCGGGTGCTCGCCAAGGTGAGCCTGCCGGACCTGTCGGCGCAGGGGCTGCCGCGACCCGACACCGGGCTCTACACCCGCGTCCACGAAGGGGCGATCCCGGTGCAGGACGTCGGCCTGATCGACGCGGTACGCAAGGGGAAGGTGGAGATCGTGGCCGCCGTGGACGGTTTCGAGGACGGCAAGGTCGTCCTCGCCGACGGCACCCGCGTGCAGCCCGACGCCGTCATCGCCGCCACCGGCTACCTCCGTGCCCTGGAAGACCTGGTCGGCCACCTCGACGTCCTGGACCCCCGAGGCAGACCCACCGCCCACGGGCCCCGTACCCCGGCCACCGCCCCCGGCCTCTACTTCACCGGCTTCACCACTCCCATCAGCGGCACCCTCCGCGAACTGTCCCTCGACGCGGACCGCATCGCCAAGGCGGTACGCCGCGAGCTGGGACGGTCCGTCAGGGTGTGACGCGGGGCGGTCGCACGGTCCGGTCGGGGCGGGGAAGAAGGGCGACGCGCCGACCCTCGCCGTGCACTGTCAGGGGGAGGGAACCCGTGAGGTCACCGTGCGACCGGCGGCGGTGTCCTGGCTGAGGACGGAAAGTACGGCAGGGCGGCCGGGCCCGAGTACACCCCCGGTTCCTGTTCCTGTTGCTGTTCCCCCTCGCCCTCCACGTCCGAGACGTCCATCTGGTTCCGCACTGTCGTCACCTCGCCCGCCCGTCAGGCCGGCGGACGGCGAGCGTCTTGGTGCCGACCAGTTCGGACGGCTGATCGACGGGGGGCGGTGGCCGAGCAGGCGGTCACCCCCAGCAGCACGACGGCGGTCGGCAGAAGCAGCACCGCGAGTCGGAACGCACGCGAGACAAGTCCCCCTCTGTCGCCGAGAGCCGGCCGAGCCCTCCCTCCGGTGAGGCGATCACGTCAGCGCACCTGACCGATACAACCCCTATGCGTCGCTTCTGAGCCGAACCTGAGCTTCAACAGCCGCAAATATCAGCTCAGTTACTCACTCCTCTCCGCCCGGAACGTTGTCCCGTCACCCCACTCACCCGCAGAATGTGAGCCCTGTTCACCTTTTAGGCTCACCCGCTCCCATCCACCCTTCTCGCTCTCGCAGCGCTCGAAGCACGACGGAGGACGCACGTGGCACGTGGAAGACAGCTCCCCCTCTCCCGCCGCTCCCTGCTCGGCGGTACGGCCGCCCTCGCCGGGGCCGGCACCCTGACCGCGACCGCCACGGGGACCGCCTCCGCGGCGGCCGCCGCGGCCTCGCGGACCGTGGACGTCGTGATCGTCGGCGGCGGCCTCGCCGGACTCACCGCGGCGCGCGATCTCGTGGCGGCCGGACGGACCGTGGCCGTCCTGGAGGCCCGGGACCGGGTCGGCGGCCGGGTCCTCGGCCTGACCCTCCCGAACGGCGGGGTCACCGAGGGCGGCGGCGAGTTCATCGGCCCCACCCAGGACCGCATCAAGGCGCTCGCCGACTCCCTGGGCGTGGCGACCTTCGCCACCTACAACACCGGCAAGAACCTGCTCTACAAGGACGGCAAGAAGTCCGCCTACGCCACCGACGGGCTGCTCGGCTCGGTCCCGCCGGTCGACGCGGCCGGGCTCGCCAACGCGGCGATCGTGCAGGCCTCGCTGGACGACATGGCCAAGCAGGTGCCGGTAGACGCCCCGTGGACGGCCGCCAAGGCCGCCGAGTGGGACCGGCAGACCTTCGAGTCCTGGCTGCGGGCCAACGCCGTGATCCCGTCGGCCAAGTTCCTCCTCGACGTGGCCTGCACCTCGATCTTCTCGGCCGAACCCCGCGAACTCTCCCTCCTCTTCGTCCTCTTCTACATCGCCGCCGCCGGCAACGAGCAGACCCCCGGCACCCTGGAACGCCTCACCGAGACCGCGAACGGCGCCCAGGAACTACGCTTCGTCGGCGGCTCCCAGCTGGTGCCGATCAAGCTGGCCGCCACCCTCGGCGACCGCGTCGTGCTGAACGCCCCCGTGCGCACGATCACCCGGTCCGGCAGCTCGTACGTCGTGACGGCCGACGGCGTCACCGTCACCGCCAAGCGCGTCGTCGTCGCCGTACCTCCGCCGCTCGCCGCCCGCATCTCCTACGATCCCCTCCTCCCGGCCGGCCGGGACCAGCTGACCCAGCGCCTGCCCATGGCCTCGGTCGGCAAGGCGATCGCCATCTACGACACCCCTTTCTGGCGGGCCGACGGCCTCAACGGCCAGGTCGTCAGCGACACCGGGGCGGTCAGCTCCACCTTCGACAACTCCCCGCCCGACGCCTCCTACGGCGCGCTGATGGGCTTCATCGAGGCCGACAAGATGCGCGCACTGGACGCGGCCCCGGCCGACACCGTGAAGGCGGCCGTCCTCGCGGACTTCGCCACCTACTTCGACGACCGGGCCAAGACCCCCACCTCCTTCGTCCTCCAGCGCTGGAACAACGAGGCCTACACCCGCGGCGGGCCCGTCTCCATCGCCGCACCGGGCGTCCTGACCCAGTACGGTCCCGCCCTGCGCGCGCCCGTGGGCGGCATCCACTGGGCCGGTACCGAGACCTCCATCCACTGGATGGGCTTCATGGACGGCGCCGTGCGCTCGGGCGAGCGGGTGGCGAAGGAGGTGCTGGCGGAGCTGTAGTCACCGGCCGGCCCGATCCGTGGCCGCTCACCGGCCGACCCCGGCCGACTCCGGCCGGCCGGACGCCGACCGGCCACCGGTCCGGTGGGCATCGCCCGGCGTCCGGTGGGCATCGACACGCCCGGTGTCCGGCGGTCGTCGCCCGGCCCCGCTCCTCCACCGTCCCACTCCTGCGCCCCCTGTCCGCCCAACTCCGGCTCGGCCGCACATCCTCCGTGCACGACCATTCCTGACATCCCGTCAGTTCTGTAATCTGACAGGGCGTCAGCTATCAGTCAGTCACAGAGGAGCGGGGCGGACCGATGCTTGGATCAACCCACGGCACCCTCACCACCGACTCCCGCCGGGCCCGGGTTCTCGCCTGCGACGAGCGACCCGGGCCCGCCGTCCACGGCCGGCCCGCCGATGCGGGAGACCGGGACGTCAGCGGGCGCCCGCTGTATGCCGAGGTCCCCGACCTCGACCGGTTCTTCCGGCCCGGCTCGGTCGCCGTGATCGGCGCCTCGGACGCCGAAGGACGCCCGAACACCGGTGTCACACGCCAACTGGTGGGCTGGGCCGAGCGGGTGGGTGCGCGGCTGCACCCGGTGCACCCCACCCGCACCGCAGTCTTCGGCATCCCCTGCTGCCCGTCCGTCGCCGACCTGCCCGAGCAGGTCGACCTGGCCGTGCTGCTGGTCGCCGACCCGCTGCCGGTGATCGAGGAACTCGCCGAGGCGAAGGTGAAGTTCGCCGTCGCCTTCGCCTCCGGCTTCGCGGAGACCGGCACCCAGGGCGCCGCGGCCCAGGAACGGCTCGCGGCGGCCGTGGCCCGCTCCGGAATGCGGCTGCTGGGGCCCAACACCAACCTCAACGCCTTCGAGCACTTCCGGGACGATCTCGAAGGGCCCGCGATCGCGCTGATCACCCAGTCCGGCCACCAGGGCCGCCCGGTGTTCGCCCTCCAGGAACTCGGCATCCGCCTCTCCCACTGGGCGCCGACCGGCAACGAGGCCGACCTGGAGACCGCCGACTTCCTCTCCTACTTCGCCGAACGCCCCGAGGTCGGCGCGATCGCCTGTTACGTCGAGGGACTCAAGGACGGCCGGGCCTTTCTGCTCGCCGCCGACCGGGCCGCCCGCCGCGGGGTTCCGGTCGTCGCCGTCAAGGTCGGCCGCACCGAGGCCGGCGCCCGCACCGCCGCCACCCACACCGGCAAGCTGACCGGCGCGGACGAGGTCGTGGACGCCGCGATGCGCCAGTACGGCGTGATCCGCGTCGACGGACTCGACGAACTCCAGGACACGGCTGCCCTGCTGGCGCGCGCCAGGCCGCCGCGCGCGGAGGGGGTCGTGGTGTACGCGATCTCGGGCGGCACCGGCGCGCATGTCGCCGACCTGGCGACGGCGGCCGGACTGCGGCTCCCCGAGCTGTCCGCGGCACGGCAGGCCGAGCTGCACCAGTGGATACCCGAGTACCTGAACGTCGCCAACCCGGTCGACAACGGCGGCCATCCCGTCGGTGACCGGCGCGGCCGGAAGATCATCGACGCCCTTCTGGACGACCCGGAGGTGGGCGTCCTGATCTGTCCGATCACCGGCCCGTTCCCCCCGCTGAGCGACCGGCTCGTGCGGGACCTGGTGGACGCCGCCGAGCGGACGGACAAACTGGTGTGCGTGGTGTGGGGGTCGCCGGTCGGCACCGAGCCCGCGTACCGGGACGTACTCCTCGGCTCCTCCCGCGTGGCGACCTTCCGCACGGTCGGCAACTGCCTGACCGCCGTGCGCGCCTACCTCGGCCACCACCGGTTCGCGGCGGCCTACCGCTCCCCCTTCGACGAGGCCCCCCGCACCCTGTCGCCGTCCAGCCGCAAGGCGAAGATGCTGATGCGACCGGGCCAGCAGCTGAGCGAGCACGCGGCCAAGCAGTTGCTGCGGGCGTACGGGATCCGGGTGCCGCGCGAGCAGTTGGTGACCAGCGCGGCGGCGGCCGTGCGGGCGGCCGGACTGGTCGGCTACCCGGTGGTGATGAAGGCGTCCGGCGAGCGCATCGCCCACAAGACCGAACTGGGCCTGGTCAAGGTCGGCCTCACCTCCGCGAGCCAGGTCCGCGACGCCTACCGCGAGCTGACCGACATCGCCCGCTACGAGGGCGTCGACCTGGACGGCGTCCTGGTGTGCCAGATGGTCGGGCAGGGCGTGGAGATGGTCGTGGGCGTCACGCACGACGAGCTGTTCGGGCCGACGGTGACGGTCGGTCTTGGCGGGGTCCTGGTGGAGGTCCTGCGGGACGTGGCCGTACGGGTGCCGCCCTTCGGGGAGGAGCAGGCCCGCGACATGCTCGCCGAACTGCGCGGGCGGCCCCTGCTGGACGGGGTCAGGGGGCGCCCACCGGCGGACCTGGACGCGCTGGTCGAGGTCGTCCTGCGGGTGCAGCGCATGGCACTGGAGCTGGGCGACGACCTCGCGGAACTCGACATCAACCCCCTGGTGGTCCTGCCGTGGGGGCAGGGGGCGGTGGCGCTGGACGCGCTGGCGGTGTGCCGCTGAGCCCCGACCGCGTACCGATGCCGCCCACACCCCCACCGATACCACCGCCGATACCACCGCTGCGGCTACCGCCATCGCTGCTGCGACTACTGGTGCTGCTGCTACCGCTGCCACCGGTGCCGCTGCCTCTGCCAACGAGCGGAATGAGATGAACATGCCCGATTACCCCCGTACGTCGCCATTGACCGACAAGCCGGAAAATTCCGTTGAGTCATTGGTACGGCACGCCACTGACAATCACGTCTCGACCTTCACCCTCAACCGCCCCGAATCTCTCAACGCCATCACCCCTGACCTGCGCGAACGCCTGATTCAACTTTTTTCTGAGGCCTCCGCGGACCCGGCGGTGAGGGCGGTCGTCCTGACCGGAACGGGCCGCGGTTTCTGCGCCGGCGCGGACCTGCGGGGCGGCGGAGCGACGGGCGAGCGGATCCCCGGCGACGTCGCCCGCACCCTCCGCCTCGGCGCACAGCGCCTGATCGCCGCCGTCCTCGACTGCGAGAAGCCGGTGATCGCCGCGGTGAACGGCACGGCGGCCGGCCTCGGCGCGCATCTCGCCCTCGCCTGCGATCTCGTCCTGGCCGCCGAACCGGCCCGGTTCATCGAGGTGTTCGTCCGCCGTGGACTCGTCCCCGACGGCGGCGGGGCCTACCTTCTCCCCCGCCTCCTCGGCCCGCAGCGTGCGAAGGAGCTGATGTTCTTCGGCGACGCGCTCACGGCCCAGGACGCCGAGCGTCTCGGCCTGGTCAACCGCGTGGTGCCCGCCGACGAGTTGGCGAAGACGGCACGCGCCTGGGCCGACCGCCTGGCCGCCGGCCCCACCCGAGCCCTCGCCCTGACCAAGCACCTCGTCAACACGTCCCTCGACACCGACCGCGCCACCGCCTTCGCCGCCGAGGCCGCCGCCCAGGAGATCAACATGACCACGGCGGACGCCCGGGAGGGCGTCTCCGGCTTCGTGGAACGACGGGAGCCCCGGTTCCGGGGCCGGTGACGGCGTCCAGAAGACCCCCGTCAGAAGGCCCGCGTCAGGACGCGCAGCTCCCCCGCATCCAGGTCACCGAAGATGGCGAACAGCAACAGCATCTCCCCGTCATAGCTGTCGCCGTACTGGTCGCCGGCCGTCCCGTGGACCCACGACAGCACGAACACCGCCGGAAGCTGCGCCGCCGCCCCTGCCGCCGCCGCACCGGCGTACGTCACACCCTGACCGGCGTTGCGCCGCGCCTCCCCCGACCCCATGGGCCGGAGCGTACGTCCCACCGCAGCGCCCGCTACCCCCCACCCCTTCCTATCTGACATCCCGTCAGTTTCAATGAGGAACATGATGGGACACGCAGGCGCGGCGGCCGTGGCCGTCCGGCATCTTCGGGCGGGGCCGGTCGAGCCGCTGCCACCCCCGGAGTTGCGCTGCGTCCGTGAGGACGAGCGGGCGCCGGTCGATCAGGAGGAGTTCCGGCGGGTCCTGGGCAACTTCGCGACAGGGCTGACCGTTGTGACAGCACCGGCCGCCGCGCCGGGCGAATCCCCCGCCGGCTTCGCCTGCCAGTCCTTCTCGTCCCTCTCCCTCGACCCACCCCTGGTCGCCTTCATGGTCGGCCGTACGTCCACCACCTGGCCGCGGATCGCCGCCGCGGGCGTCTTCTGCGTCAACGTCCTCGGCGCGGGCCAGCGCGAGTTGTGCCGTGCCTTCGCCGTCAGCGGCGCCGACAAGTTCGCGGGCGTCGCCCACGACCCGGCTCCGGTCTCGGGCGCCCCCCGCCTCATCGGGGCCCTCGCCTGGATCGACTGCACGATCCACGCGGTCCACACCGGCGGCGACCACCTCATCGTCGTAGGCCGGGTGAACGCCCTGGGAGCGGCCACCGGGGACGAGGCGCCGCTGCTGTTCCACCGGGGGCGGTTCCTCTAGCGGTCCAAGTGGTCCAGGCCGGCGGGGCCGGCGGGGCCGGGGACGCCGGCAGGGCGGCGCAGCCGACGCGGTGTCGGAGTACGCCGCCCTGGGGCGGGAGGTGCGGGGGCCTGTTGCCATGGGCGTCGGTTACCTGGGGTCGCGGTTGAACAGGGACGTCGACCAGAAGTAGCCGAGGGCGGAGAGCGCCAGGCACCAGGCGACGGCGAGCCAGCCGTTGTGGCCGATCTCGGTGCCGAGGAGGAGTCCGCGCAGCGTCTCGATGGCGGGGGTGAAGGGCTGGTACTCGGCGATGGGCTGGAACCAGCCGGGCATGGTGTCGGCCGGGATGAAGGCGCTGGAGATGAGAGGCAGGAGGATCAGGGGCATGGCCATGTTGCTGGCGGCCTCGGCGTTGGGGCTGGCGAGTCCCATACCGACGGCGATCCAGGTGAGGGCCAGGGCGAACAGGGCGAGGAGCACGAAGGCGGCCAGCCATTCCAGGGCGGTGGCGTCGGTGGAACGGAAGCCGATGGCCACGGCGACGATCCCGACCAGGACCAGGCTGGCGAGCACCTGGAGCACGCTGCCGACGACATGCCCGATGATCACCGAGCCGCGGTGGATGGCCATGGTGCGGAAGCGGGCGATGACGCCCTCGGCCATGTCGGTGGAGACGGACACCGCCGCGCCGATGACGGTGCTGCCGATGGTCATCATGAGGATGCCCGGCACGATGTAGGCGATGTACTCGGAGCGGTCGGCGGTGCCGTCGCCGATGCCGGCGCTCATCACGCCACCGAAGATGTAGACGAAGAGCAGCAGCATCATGATCGGCGTGAGCAGCAGGTTCAGGGTGAGGGACGGGTAGC
>NZ_JARGEF010000281.1:0-9771 GCF_033794725.1 Streptomyces sp. ID05-39B
TGGTCGGCGGGGAGTCCGGCGAGGGCGGTGATCAGGACGTCGAAGCGTTTGCCCGGGTGGAGGCGGCCGATACCGCCGATGACCCGGGCGTGGTCGGGCAGGCCGAGGCGGCGGCGGGTGCGGTGGCGCCGGACGGGGTCGAAGGCGAAGCGGACCAGGTCGATGCCGTTGGGGACGACCTGGATCCGGCCTGCCGGGACACCCCAGCGTCGCAGGCGTTCGGCGACCGTGGGGGAGACGGCGACGGTGGCGCGCCCCAGCCGTTCGCCGGCCAGGTACAGGGCGCGGACGGCCGGGGTGAGCGGGCGGCCCTCCATCTGCGAGTCGCCCAGGGAGTGTTCGGTGGCGACGACGGCGCGCACCCCCGCGAGGCGCGCGGCGAGGCGTCCGTAGAGGCAGGCGCGGTACAGGTGGGTGTGGACGAGGTCGTACCGGCCGGAGCGGATGATGCGGACCAGGCGGGGCAGGGCGCCCAGGTCGCGGTTGCCTGCCATGCCGAGGTGGACGACGCGCACCCCGTCCGCGGTCAGACCGTCGGCCACCGGTCCCGGGTTGGTGAGTGTCACGACGTCGCAGTCGGCGGGCAGATGCCGCAGCAGCAGCCGCAGTTGCTGCTCGGCACCGCCGACGCCGAGGCCCGTGATGATGTGCAGCGCCCTCATCGCAGGCCTGCCACGGGACGGCGGCGCAGCCGGTGCAGCCGGTGTTTGAGGTACAGCCGGGCGGCGGTGTCGTTCTGCCCGATGTGGATGCGGGGCAGGGCGTGCGGGCCGGTGAGCGGGCCGGGGTCGATCGCGCAGGCGTACGCGTATCCGGCGTCCCGTACGGCGTCCACGGCGCGCCGGTCGACCGTCCCGTACGGGTAGCAGAAGCCCGCGACGTCGGTGCCGAGCAGGTCGGAGAGGGCGGCGCGGCTGCCGGCGGTCTCGGCCTTCAGGGTGGCGTCGTCCGCCGTGGTGAGGTCGAGGTGGGTCAGGCCGTGCGAGCCGATCTCGACGCCCTCGGCGGCGGCCTCGCGGATGCCGTCGGCGCGGAGCAGCGGTCTGCGCGGGCCGAGCGGGTCCCAGGCGTTGTCGCCGCCGAGCCGGCCGGGCAGCACGAAGAGGGTCGCGGTGCAGCCGTGCCGGCGCAGCACGGGCAGGGCGGCGGTGAGGAAGTCGGCGTAGCCGTCGTCGAAGGTCAGGCCGGCCAGGTCGCGGCCCTCGCCCCGCGCGCGGGCGGCGAGCAGTTCGGCCAGCGAGACGCCCCGCAGGCCCTGCCCGGCCAGCCAGGCAAGCTGCCGGTCCAGCCGTTCGGGCGTGACCGTGATGCGGTACGGATCGTCGGAGCAGTCGCCCACGGAGTGGTACATCGCCACCCAGGGGACGGGGCCGGTTGCGGCGTCAACGGGAAGGGACATACGGCAGCCTTCGGGTCGCGGAACGTACGGATCGGAGTGCGGAGGCGATGCCCTGGGCGCCCAGCGCCCAGCCGAGCAGGACGAAAACGGCGGTCACGGTGAGCGTCCCGGCGGCCAGCCCCGCCGCGGGCTCGCCGAAACGGCTCCCGACGATGGCGCCCGCCGGGGCCGCGATCAGGGCCGCGCCCACCGGACGGCTCAACTCGCGCAGCACGCTCGGCACATGGAGCGGCACACAGCGCGGCACGCGGTGCGCGCCCCGCCGGGGTGCCGTCCCGGCCGGGCCGCCCGTGGCGCCGGCCAGCAGCACCAGGGCGGTGACGGTGATGCCGGCCGCGTTGGCGGCGGCGATGCCGTACACCCCCCAGGGCGTCACGCACAGCGCGCCCAGCCAGGAGGTCACGACGATCCCGACGGCCATCGCGCCGGCCGGGTACCAGGAGGCGCGGCCCGTCGAGAAGTAGGAGCGGGCCAGCACCCCGACCAGGGTCTGGCCGAGCAGCCCGAGCGCGTACACCCGCATCACGCCCGCCGTCGCCACGGTGTCCCGCCCGGTGAACGCGCCCCGCTGGAAGAAGAGTTCGATCATCTGTGGAGCGCAGGCCACCACCGCGGCCGTGCCGAGCAGCACCACGCACGCGGCCAGCGCCAGGTCCCGCTGCACCCGGTCGCGGGCCCGCTCGGTGTCGCCCTCGGCCAGCGCCCGCGCGACCACCGGGAAGGTGACCGTGCACACCATCAGCGAAAGGATCATCGGCATCTGCGCGACCTTCTGCGCGTAGTTCAGATGCGAGATCGCCCCCGACGGCAACTGCGAGGCGAGGAACCGCTCGACCAGGACCTGCGACTGGCGGCACAGCGCGAACAGCAGCACGGTCGCCACGATCGCCCCGCCCAGCGGCCGAGGCTCCTCCGCCACCCCGGCAGCCTGCGCGCCACGCTTACGCAACTGACCCCACAGCGAAGGCAGTTGTACGGCTACCATCAGGCACCCGCCGACCGCGACCCCGACCGCCGCCGACCGCACCCCCCAGCGCTCGCCGAGCACGAACATCCCGGTCACGATGCCCGTGTTGTACGCCACGTAGATCGCCGCCGGTGCCACGAACCGCCGGTGCGCGCGCAGGGCCGCGCTGCAGTACCCGGCGAGCCCGAAGCTCACCACGCAGGTCGCGGTGAGCCGGGTGCAGTCGATGGCCAACGCGGGGTCGGGCAGCCCGGGGGCGAGGGCCCCGACCACCTGGGAGGCGAGGGCCGCGACGAGGACGCCCACCGCGACGAACGCCAGCGACAGCCGCGGCAGCGTCCCGGCGACCAGGGCGCGGACCGGGTCGCCGCCGGCCCCCCGGGCGCGCCGGGCCAGGGCCATGCTGAACGCCGGGATCAGCGCGAACGCCAGCCCGTCCTCGATGAGCAGGGTGGCCGCGAACTCGGGCACCGTCCACGCGACGAGGAAGGCGTCCGTGTCCCGCCCCGCCCCGAACAGCCGGGCCAGCGCCTGATCGCGGACCAGCCCGAGCAGCGACCCGGCGACCGACAGGACGGCGGTGATCAGGGCGGCACGGGCGAGGAACCCTCCGGAGGCCGGGGGCGGTTCGGGCGGGGGTGGTTCGGACACGGGTGGTTCGGACAGGGGTGGTTCGGGTGAACCCGCGGGCGCGCTCCCGAGCACCTTCCCGAGCGCCTTCCGGGGCCGCTTCTCGTGCCGCTTCCCGTGCCGTCCGGCCGGCCGCGCCGGCCCTACGACCGTGACGTCCACGTCACTGCCCGCGTCGCCGTCCGCCCGCGGAGTCCGGGAAGGCGTCACCGTCATCGCCCGAGCGCCTCCTCGCGCCCACCGCTCCCGAGAGCCCGCGCACGCCCGGCCGGGCCCGCCGGCTCCTCGCCGCCGGGAACCTCCTCCGCCCCGACCAGCGCCCACCAGGCGGCGAGACCCAGCACCACCGCGGTCAGCACCGTCGAGGGCCCGCCGATGTCGGCGTACAGGAAGTCGGTGAGCTGCCAGACGAGGAGGCCGCAGGCGACGAGGGCGCAGTCGAGGCCGGGTGCCCGGTCCCGGTGGGCGCGCAACAGCCCGCGCAGCGCGCACACCAGCAGCGCCAGCCAGCTGCCGGCCAGCGCGAGCAGCCCGATCAGGCCCTGTTCGCCCAGGACCAGCAGGTACATGTTGTGCGGGGACAGCAGCGGCTGCTTGCGGTATCCGGCGCCGGCGCCCTCGGTGTCGCTGCCGGCCGACAGGGCCAGCGAGGCGTGCGCGTCCCGGTGCTCGGAGAAACCCTTCAACCCGACGCCGGTCAGCGGCTGTTCGCGCCACATGCCGGCCGCCGCCGCCCACATCGTGTACCGGTCGGTGACCGACTGGTCGGGGGCGTCCGCGACCTGCGTGATGCTGCCGATGCGCTCCTGGAGCATCGCCGTACCGACGCCGAAGCCGCCGACCAGGACCACGCCCGCGGCGAGGACGACCGCGCCGGCCCTCACCGCCCGCCGCAGCCCGGCCAGCACCAGCTGCGCCGCACAGGTCACCGCCGTCGCGATCCACGCGCCCCGGCTGAAGGACAGCGCGAGCGGCAGCAGCAGGCCCAGCGCGCAGGCGGTGGCGATCGCCCGCTGCCGTACCGAGGACCGGCCCAGGGCCAGGCCGGCCGCGCAGACCAGCCCGAAGGACACGACCGTCGCCATGCCCATCACGTCCTGCGCGCCGAAGGTACCGACCGCCCGGATCTCCTCCCCCTGGTAGGAGGCGCCGGTCCCGGTGACGTACTGGTGCACGCCGACCGCACCCTGCCAGCCCGCGAGCACCACGAACGACCAGGCCAGCAGCCGGAAGTCGGAACGGTCGCGGATCAGCAGCAGTACCGCCGCCGGGACCAGGACGAACACCTGGAGGTAGCGGCCGAGGCCGCCGATGCCCGCGCCGGGCGAGGACGCCCCCATCGCGGCGAGCGCGAGCCCGGCCACCGGCAGCCCCAGCACCACGGCCGCCGTACGGGACAGGGGGCGCCGCCGTTGCCGCAGCAGCCGGACCGCGCAGAACAGCACGACGAGCGCGGAGAGCGCGTCGGCCGGTCCCGCTCCGCCCTCGCCACCGGGGGAGACCGGCAGCGCGAGCAGGGCCACCACGGCGACGACGGGCAGCACCGGCGACAGCGTCCGCAGACGGGGCACGGGCAGGGCGAGGCTCATCGGACGGTTTCAGCTCCCGGTCGGTCGCACGAGGGCGGCCGCGGTGCGCAGCAGGATGCAGATGTCCTGCCACAGCGACCAGTTGTCGATGTAGGCGTTGTCGAAGCGGGCCCGGTCCTCGATGGAGGTGTCGCCGCGCAGCCCATGGATCTGGGCGAGACCGGTGATCCCGGTCCGCATCCGGTGCCGGGCCGCGTAACCGGGGTAGGTCTGGCTGAACTGGCCCACGAAGTAGGGGCGTTCGGGCCGCGGCCCGACCAGGCTCATATCGCCCCGCAGCACGTTCCACAGCTGGAGCAGCTCGTCCAGCGAGGTCTCCCGCAGAAGACGGCAGAACGGGCTCATCCGCACCTCGCCCGCCACGCTCCACCGGGTCGCGGACTCGTGCTCGTCGACCGGACGGTGGGTGCGGAACTTGAGCAGGGTGAACGGGCGCCCGTCCCTGCCGATGCGCTCCTGCCGGAACACCACGCCCGGCCCGCTGGTCAGCCGCAGCACCACCGCGAACACCAGCAGCAGGGGGCTGACCAGCAGCAGCAGCGTCCCGGACACCGCGATGTCCAGCAGCCGCTTGCCGAGCCCGCCACCGCGCCCGCTGCCCATGTCCAGCCGACGGCAGGCGAACCCGGCGAGCTGCTCACGGGTCGCGTACGACGGGGTGTCGGCGTCGACCTCCCACACCCTGCAGCCCGACTCGGCGAGCGCCCGCAGCAGCGGACCCTGCGCGGTGCGCACCGACGGGTGGACGCACAGCACCTCGCGGACGCCGTTCTGGATGAGGGCGCGCTGCACCTCCTGACCCGTGGTCAGCACCGGCAGCCCGTCGGCGCCGTCCGGGTGGCCGGCGTGTTCGGCGACGATGCCGATGGGCCGTACTCCGTAGCGGGGGTGGCGCAGCACGGCCGCGGCCACCCGCTGCGCGGTGGCCGCCGGACCGACGACGAGCGCGGCGCGCGGGCGGAGCAGCAGTGCCCGGCGGCGCCGCAGATGGACGGCTGCCCGTCCGGTGCAGGCGGTCAGGGCCTGCGCGGTGAACCCGAGCACCAGGATGCGCGCGGACAGAGCGTGCGCCGGGGCGTACGCCGCCACGAGCGCCCCCAGCGTGAGCCAGGCCACCGCGATCCGGCCGCAGACGGAGGGCAGTTCGTCCAGGACCCCGGCCACCGGCCGGGAGTGGTTCGGGCGCAGCAGCATGGTGACCGCCACCAGCGCGGCGACCAGCAGCGGGCGGCGCTGTGCTCCGGCCAGCGCCAGGGCGCCGGCCAGCGCGGCGAGACCGTCGGTCAGCAGCAGGGGCAGCGGCGAGACGGGCCGGATGGCGGGCCGCCGGGCCGGGAACCGGAATCCCGCTCCGCTCTCACGCCGCGGCAGGACCGAGACGTGGGCGAACCCGGGCTGTGCGCCGGGGGAGGGGACGGTGCTTTCCGCAGTCACGAGTGGATGGACTCCCTGCACTCGGTGGGCACGACCCGCGCCGGGTGACCGGCCGCGGACGGCTCCCGGCCGAGCAGGTCGCGGTACACGCCCGCGACCCGCTCGGCCGTGCGCCGCACGTCGTGCGTGGACAGGACGTAACGGCGCCCCTGATGGCCGAGGGACTCCCGCAGCAGCGGGTCGAGCAGCAGCTCCGTGACCGTTGTGGCCAGGGCGGCGGGGTCCTCGGGGGCGACCAGACAACGGGACGCGAGCGCGGCCGGCAGGCTCTCGCGGGCGCCGTCCACCTCGGTCACCACCACGGGCCGGCCGCAGGCCAGCGCCTCCAGCGGGGCCAGCGCCATGCCCTCCCAGCGCGAGGGCAGGACCACCAGGTCGGCGGCCTGGTACCAGGGCACGGCGTCGGCGACGGACCCCGCGAACAGCACGGACTCCGGGGCGCGGGAGCGCAGCGCGTCGTGGTCCGGGCCGTCGCCGACCAGCGCGAGCCGGGCGCCCGGCACCCGGGCAGCGACGGCGTCCCACGCCGCGAGCAGCACGTCCTGTCCCTTCTGCCGGCACAGCCGCCCCACGCACACCACGAGCGGGAGGGCAGGGTCGGTGCCCGGCAGCAGCGCGGCGCGCACGGTGTCGACGGGGGCCGGGTGCAAGCGCCGAGGGTCGATGCCGTTGGGGACGACCGTCCACCGTCCGGTGATCCCGGCCCGCTCCCCGGTCGCCCGCTCGGCCTCGCTCACACACACCAGTCGGTCGGCCCACCGCGCCCCGAACCGCTCCCACCGGAGGGCGAGAGCGGCGGTGGCCCCGCCGACCGCCTCGAACGACCAGGCGTGCGGCTGGAACACGGTCGGGATCCGCCCCCGTACGGCGAGCCGCCCGGCGAGCCCGGCCTTCGCGCTGTGCGCGTGCACCAGGTCGGGCCGCGCCGCGTCGAGCACCCGCCGGAGCCGCCGCACCTCTGCGGGCAGCGAGGGCCCCGGCGCCCGCGACGCCTCCCAACGCCGTACGTCCGCGCCCAGGGACCGCAGGTCCGCGGCGAGGGCGCTGTCGGGGCAGGCCACCATGACGTGCAGCCCGGCGGCGAGCTGGGCGCGCGCCAGGTCCGTCACGACGCGGGCGACGCCGCCGTCCACGGGTTGGGTGAGGTGCAGGACCCGCGGTCCGACGTCGGGTTCTGGCTGATGCATCGCGCGGTTTCCTCGCTCACGGGTGGCGCTCGGGGACGGGGCGGGAACGCGCCTACTGCTTCCGTGTGCCGACGGCGACGAAGAGCACGCCGGCCCACGCCGCGTCCCGCTGGGAAACGAGCCGGAAGGCCAGCTGGTCACCGCCGCGCCGCAAACCCGCTCGCAGATCGAACACACCGGAGTCGTGACCGAGCGTGTTGGCGTACGCCGGGACACGCGCCGCCGGAGCCGCCCCCGGCTCGCTGATCGTGGAGTTCAACACATCGTCAGATGGATTGACCGGCTCGGAGAGCGCCGAGACGCCCCGCGAGCCGGTCGAGAACGTGATCGAATCACCCGAACGGCCGCGGTCCCCGTCGTAGGCCACCAGCCCCGCCCTGCCGTCCGCACCGCGTGGGACGGGCACCCCGCGCAGCCGGGTGGGGGCGAGGCGCTCGGCCTCCGCGCCGGGCGGCGCCGGGGTGGCCAGGGCACCGCCGGCGGCCCGGAGGGAGGCGAGGGCGGGGACATCCACCGTCGCGCGGCGCAGCAGCGGACCCAGGGAGTGGCGCATGACCGGCGGGACCCTTTCGGAAAAGGTGCGATTTGCTGGCAATAGGGGTGCGGGGGACGGTCCGCAACTCTAGTCGCTATACGGATTAATGCGGAGAAGTCGGTCATGTGTGTCGGAATGGTGAAGCGTGATCCCTCGTCACTTCACCCCATTGGCGGCACAACCCCGGGCGGCGTCTCGCGTTGACACAGCGCCGGGCATCCCCGCCCGTGTGCATGTGTCACAAACCCCCAAGGAGCACCTCTCCATGTCGCGTATCGCGAAGGGCCTGGTCCTGACCTCCGTTGCCGCCGCGGCCGTCGCCGGCGCCTCCGGCATCGCCGCCGCCGACAGTGGCGCGAACGGCATCGCCGAGCACTCCCCGGGCGTCGTGTCCGGCAACGTCGTGCAGGTTCCCGTGCACGTCCCGGTCAACGTCTGCGGCAACACGATCAACGTGATCGGCCTGCTGAACCCGGCGTTCGGCAACACCTGCGTCAACGACTGACGTCACCCCGGTTCGAGGTCACGACGCGTTCGGCGTCCAACGGCCGCTCTTCCGCCAGGAGGGCGGCCGTTCCCGTTGCCCCGAACGGGGGGAGGGGGCCGCGACACGGCCCCCGGGCCTTGACCCGTCGTCCGACCAGGGGCGATGCCTCACCCGAAGTGGTCGCGGAGCATGATCTTCGTGTTGCGTGGGGTGAGGCACCCTCTCACGCTGGAGCTGCGTCCTGACGCATATCGAAAGGAACCTCCATGCGTGGTCTGCCCGTTCGGCGTACCGCTCTCACCGCCCTCTGCGCCACCCTCGTTCTCGGCATCGCCGCTCCCACCGCCCTGGCCGCCGACGGCGCAGCGACGCGCGAGCGCACCCATGCGGTGCCGAGCGCGCCCCTCACCGGCGCGGACGCGCTCCTCGCCCGTGCCAGGGTGCTCGACGAGGTCCAGCCGGGGCTCACCCCCGTCACGGACCTGCTCGACACCTCCCTCAGGTCCGGCGGGGACCGGATCGGTGCCGACCGGGCGAGACGCCTGGGCGCCGCCGCCGAGGAGGCCCTCACCGAGGTCACCAAGGCCGCCGCCCCGACCGGCACACCACCCAGCGCCGGCACCAGGGCGCAGAACCGGGCCGCCGACATCACGGACGACGTGCTCGCCGACGTGCACAAGCAGGTCGACGCCCTGCTCGCGGCGGCCGCCTCCGGTGACGTCGGCCAGATCCTCTCGTCGGCCACGAGCCTGGTGAACGGCCTGGCCGCCATGGTCACGTCCCTGGTGGACGGCCTGTCCCTGCCGGCCGTGGAGGACCTGCTGCCGGAGCTGCCCGCGCTGCCGGAAACCCCCGAACTGCCGACTACGCCCGAGCTGCCGGTGGAGACGCCCGAGCTGCCGGTGGAGGCTCCGGCTCTGCCGGCCACGACCCCGGAACTGCCGGTCACGCTGCCGGCCGTGGCGACGGAGCTGCCGCTCGCGCCGCCCGCGCCGGTTCCCGCCGGCTGACGGCGGGGCGCCTCTCCCTTTCCGCACCTCGGCGTTCGGGTGGGCCCCGCGCCGGGGTACGGAAAGCTTTTGCGCGCGGGGTTTCCGCCGTCGCCGGGGATCGTTAGGCACGGCGTCAGAATTCCCCCGGGTGACTCGCGTTGCCGAGTCGCCGAAGAAAGGAACCCGATGAAGTCCCTGAAGGCTGCCGCTGTCGTTGCCGGGTCCATGGTGATCGCCGGTGCCGCCGCACCCGCGTTCGCGACCCCCGCCGACCTCACGCCCTCCAGCCTCAACGGCGCTGTGAACACGCTCACCCAGGGGCCCCTCACCGCAGGTGACGTGATGCCCCTGCAGCACCAGTCGGACGCGCTCGACACGGAGAACAAGGACTCCGTGCTCAGCACCGTCAAGGGCGCGACGGCCGCCCTGAACACGCACAACCCGCTGCTCGGCGGACTGCCCCTCCAGGGCTGAGCCCGGCGCGCAGGTTCCCGGAGGGCCGGTCCCACGAGGTGGGGGACCGGCCCTCGGCGTGGAGGGGAGTGCGAGGG
>NZ_JARGEF010000282.1:0-9631 GCF_033794725.1 Streptomyces sp. ID05-39B
GCGGGGGCGGGCGCCGGGGCAGCCGCCGGGGCAGCGGCCGGAGCCGCACCCGGAGCGCCGATGACGGCCAGCTTGGCGCCGACCTCGGCGGTCTCGTCCTCACCGACCGTGATCTCCAGCAGCACACCGGAGGTGGGCGCCGGGATCTCGGTGTCGACCTTGTCCGTGGAGACCTCGAGCAGCGGCTCGTCGGCCTCGACGGAGTCGCCGACCGACTTCAGCCAGCGGGTGACGGTGCCCTCGGTGACGGACTCGCCGAGCGCGGGCAGGACGACGTCCGTGCCCTCGGCGGAGCCGCCGCCGGAGGCGGCCTCGGCGGTGGGAGCGGGGGCCGGGGCCGCCTGCTCGGTGGAGGGCTGGGCGGCCGCGGCCGGCTCGGGAGCCGGCGGGGCGACCTCCTCGGCGGCCGGCGCCGGAGCGGCGGCAGGCGCACCGGTGCCGTCGTCGATGACGGCCAGCTCGGCGCCGACCTCGACGGTCTCGTCCTCGGCGACCTTGATGGACGCCAGGATGCCGGCGGCGGGCGAGGGGATCTCGGTGTCGACCTTGTCGGTCGACACCTCGAGCAGCGGCTCGTCGGCTTCGACGCGCTCACCCTCGGCCTTCAGCCAGCGGGTGACAGTGCCCTCGGTGACGCTCTCGCCGAGCGCCGGAAGGGTTACGGAAACCGGCATGGTTTCTGTTGCTCCTTACGAATTGCGGAAGTCTGGATCGTCGCTTCGTCGACCGAGGGTCAGTCGTGCGAGTGGAGCGGCTTGCCGGCCAGGGCCAGGTGGGCCTCGCCGAGCGCCTCGCTCTGCGTCGGGTGGGCGTGGATGAGCTGCGCGACCTCGGCCGGCAGGGCCTCCCAGTTGTAGATCAGCTGGGCTTCGCCGACCTGCTCGCCCATGCGGTCGCCGACCATGTGGACGCCGACCACGGCACCGTCCTTCACCTGGACGAGCTTGATCTCGCCCGAGGTGCCCAGGATCTTGCTCTTGCCGTTGCCCGCCAGGTTGTACTTCAGAGCGACGACCTTGTCCGCGCCGTAGATCTCCTTGGCCTTGGCCTCGGTGATGCCCACGGAGGCGACCTCGGGGTGGCAGTACGTCACCCGCGGGACACCGTCGTAGTCGATCGGGACGGTCTTCAGACCGGCCAGACGCTCCGCCACCAGGATGCCCTCGGCGAAGCCGACGTGCGCGAGCTGGAGCGTCGGGACGAGGTCGCCGACGGCGGAGATGGTGGGGACGTTCGTCCGCATGTACTCGTCGACCAGGACATAGCCGCGGTCCATCGCGACGCCCTGCTCCTCGTAGCCCAGACCGGCGGAGACGGGCCCGCGGCCCACCGCGACCAGCAGCAGCTCGGCCTCGAACTCCTTGCCGTCGGCCAGGGTGACCTTGACGCCGTCGGCGGTGTACTCGGCCTTCGAGAAGAAGGTGCCCAGGTTGAACTTGATGCCGCGCTTGCGGAACGCGCGCTCAAGAAGCTTGGAGGAGTTCTCGTCCTCGAGGGGCGCGAGGTGCTTGAGGCCCTCGACGATCGTGATGTCCGTACCGAAGGACTTCCACGCGGAGGCGAACTCGACGCCGATGACACCGCCGCCGAGGACGATCGCCGACTTCGGCACCCGGTCCAGGACGAGGGCGTGGTCGGAGGAGATGATGCGGTTGCCGTCGATCTCCAGACCCGGCAGCGACTTCGGCACGGAGCCGGTCGCCAGGAGCACGTGGCGGCCCTGGACGCGCTGACCGTTCACGTCGACGGAGGTGGGGGAGGAGAGCCGGCCCTCACCCTCGATGTACGTCACCTTGCGGGAGGCGACGAGACCCTGGAGCCCCTTGTACAGGCCGGAGATCACGCCGTCCTTGTACTTGTGGACCCCGGCGATGTCGATGCCCTCGAAGGTGGCCTTGACGCCGAACTGCTCGCTCTCGCGGGCCTGGTCGGCGATCTCACCCGCGTGGAGCAGAGCCTTGGTGGGGATGCAACCCCGGTGCAGGCAGGTGCCGCCGACCTTGTCCTTCTCGATCAGGGCGACGTCCAGGCCCAGCTGGGCCCCGCGCAGGGCCGCGGCGTAACCGCCACTACCACCGCCGAGGATCACTAGGTCGAAAACGGTGCTGGCGTCGTTCGCCACGTCACGTCCTCCATGCATGTGCGCCGTACGCCGGTCTCCAGTGACCGGGCGGCGGCTGGTGTCCGGCCGCTCTTTCTTTCGGCCCTGTGGTGGGGGCCCTGTCCTGCCGAGGCCCATCTTCGCACCTGCGGGAGCCGAACGAGACGCCGGGCTGCGGTGTGAGACACCCCACGTGCATGCGCCCGGGGTGCGGGGCGTGCCGATCTGCGGCTCCGCCGCGTGACCGCGGCGGGCCGAGTGATCAGTCGCACAGTCCCCGCACCCGAAAAGCGACTAGCCGAGATCGCCCTCGGCGGTCAGCTCGGCCAGCCGGACCAGCGTCCGCACAGCCGTACCCGTGCCGCCCTTGGGCGTGTACCCGAACGGCCCGCCCTCGTTGAACGCCGGCCCCGCGATGTCCAGGTGCGCCCAGGTGATGCCCTCGCCCACGAACTCCCGCAGGAAGAGACCGGCGACGAGACCGCCGCCCATCCGCTCGCCCATGTTCGCGATGTCGGCGATCGGCGAGTCCATGCCCTTGCGCAGGTGGTCCGGGAGCGGCATCGGCCAGGCCGGCTCGCCGACCTCCTCGGCCGCCTCGTGCAGCGCGGAGCGGAACGCGTCGTCGTTCGCCATGATCCCGAACGTCCGGTTGCCCAGCGCCAGCATCATCGCGCCGGTCAGGGTCGCCACGTCCACGATGGCGTCCGGCTTCTCCTGGGAGGCGGCCCACAGCGCGTCGGCGAGGACCAGCCGGCCCTCGGCGTCGGTGTTGAGGACCTCGACCGTCTTGCCGCTGAACATGCGCAGCACGTCACCCGGGCGGGTGGCGGAGCCGGACGGCATGTTCTCGGCGAGCGCCAGCCAGCCGGTGACGTTGACGTCCAGGCCGAGACGCGCGACGGCGACCACGGCGGCGAAGACCGCCGCCGCACCGCTCATGTCGCACTTCATCGTCTCGTTGTGCCCGGCCGGCTTGAGCGAGATGCCGCCCGAGTCGTAGGTGATGCCCTTGCCGACGAAGGCCAGGTGCTTCTTCGCCTTGGACGAGGTGTACGACAGCTTCACCAGGCGGGGGCCCGCCGCGGAACCGGCGCCGACGCCGAGGATGCCGCCGTAGCCGCCCTTGGTGAGGGCCTTCTCGTCGAGGATCTGCACCTTGATGCCGTGTTCCTTGGCCGCGGTCTGGGCGACGGCGGCGAAGGCCTCGGGGTCGAGGTCGTTCGGCGGGGTGTTGATGAGGTCCCGGGCGCGGTTGAGTTCCTCGGTGACGGCGGCGGCGCGGGCGAGGGCCGCCTTGTGGGCGGCGTCGCGCGGCTTGCCGCCGAGCAGGGTGGCCTCGGCGAGCGGGCTCTTGCCCTTCTTCGCCTTGGCGTCCTTGTCCTGCTCCTTGTAGGCGTCGAAGGAGTAGGCGCCGAGCGCGACGCCCTCGGCGACCGCGCCGAGGTCGGCGGCGTCCGTCAGGGGCAGGGCGAACGCGGCCTTCTTGGAACCGGCGAGGGCGCGGGCGGCCACACCGGCGGCGCGGCGCAGCGCCTCGGCGTCGTAGGAGGCGTCCTTCTCGGGCTCCGAGCCCAGCCCCACCGCCAGCACGAGAGGCGTCTTGAAGCCGGCCGGGGCCGGCAGCTTCGTCACCTCGCCCTCGGCGCCGGCGGCACCGAGGGTTTCCAGGACGCCGGCGAGCCGGCCGTCGTAGGCCTTGTCCACGGCCTCGGCGCCAGGCGCTACGACGGGGCCGTTGGCGCCCTTGGCGACACCGATCACGATCGCGTCGGCCCGGAGGCCGGGCGCCGCGGCGGTGCTGAGAGTGAGAGCAGTCACGGTGGTGATTTCTCGCTTCCGATGTGGAGTTGCTGTGGCCGATGTGTGGGTCGACCGGGCCCGACAGCCGACCCTAGGTCTGGACTGAGGGTGCGGTCGTACCGGGGTCGGCCTCACCGGCGCGGCGTACCGGCGCGGCAACCCCGCAACGAGCGTACGCGTGCGTGAGCGTTCGCTCATGCACGGGAGCGTTCACCTGTCGGTGGCGTCGTGGCCACCCCCAGATCCTCGCATTCGACGTGCGGGGCACACCTCTCGGGTGCGGTCGGCCGCGGTGCCTCGCGGCGGGAGATCATGGGGGAGCCGCCGTCGCCGATCCTGGAGCCCGTCCGTGAGACGCCCGATCCTGCTGTCCGTCCTCCTGTTGCTGCTCGCGGGCTGCCAGTCGTCCCCCGCGGCCGTGCCGGACGACGGCCCGGCCGTGGGGGACCGCTGGCAGCCGCGCCCCGGCATCGGATGGCAGTGGCAGTTGAGAGGGCGTCTGGACACCTCCGTCGACGTGCCGGTGTACGACATCGACGGCTTCGACCAGGGCGAGGCGGCCGTCGCCGGACTGCACGAGGACGGCCGCAAGGTCATCTGCTATCTGTCCACCGGCGCCTGGGAGGACTGGCGTCCGGACGCGGACGAGTTCCCGGAGTCGGTCCTGGGCGAGGGCAACGGCTGGGACGGCGAGCGCTGGCTGGACATCCGCCGCACCGACGTCCTCGAACCCCTGATGGCGGCCCGCGTCGACATGTGCCGCGACAAGGGCTTCGACGCCGTCGAGCCGGACAACATGGACGGCTACCGCAACAGGACCGGCTTCCCCCTCACGGCCGCCGACCAGCTCCGCTACAACCGGCTGATCGCCCAACTCGCCCACGACCGGGGCCTGTCCGTCGGTTTGAAGAACGACCTCGACCAGATCCCCGAACTCGTCGGCGACTTCGACTTCGCGGTCAACGAACAGTGCGCCCAGTACGGCGAATGCGAGGCGACGACTCCGTTCGTCGAGGCGGGCAAGGCCGTCTTCCACGTCGAGTACGAACTCCCCGCCAGCCGCTTCTGCGCCGACTCCCGCCGCCTGAAGCTGAGTTCCCTGCGCAAGACGTACGAACTCACGGCGTGGCGCGAGGCCTGCTGACACGCCCTAGCCCAGGCAGAGCACGACCAGTGCCGTGGTGGCAGCCGTCTCCGCCAGGCCCCCGAACACGTCCCCGGTGACCCCGCCGAAGCGGCGCGTGCAGTGCCGCAGGAGGAGTTCGGCGGCGGCGAGGGCGAGCGCGACGGCGACAGGCGTGCGAAGGGCGTCGTACGGGCCGAGGAGGGCGCCCCAGGCGGCCGCGGCGGCGAGGCAGCCGGCCGCCACGGCGAGTGCCCCGCCCACCGGGACCACCCCGGCGACCGCCGCGCCGAGTCCCTCCGGCCGGGCGGCCGGGACCCCGGTGCGGGCGGCCAGCGTGAGGGCCAGCCGGGCGGCGACGGCCGAGATGACGGCCGCGAGGGCACCGCGGGCCCACGAGGCGTCGTAGAGCTGGGCCAGCGCCGCCACCTGGGCGAGCAGGACGAGGACGAGGGCGAGCACCCCGAAGGGCCCGATGTCCGACTGCTTCATGATCCGCAGGGCGTCGTCGGCGGGCTTGCCGCTGCCCAGCCCGTCCGCGGTGTCCGCCAGCCCGTCGAGATGCAGACCACGGGTGAGTACGGCGGGTACGGCGGCGGAGGCGACGGCGGCGAGCAGCGGGCCCGCGCCCAGGAACAGCAGCACCAGTCCGAGCCCGGCCGCGCAGCCGCCGACCGCCAGCCCGGCCAGCGGGGCGCCGAGCATGCCCCCGCGCGCGGCCTCACGGTCCCAGCGGGTCACCCGGACCGGGAGCACGGTGAGCGTGCCGAAGGCGAAGCGGAGGCCGTCGAGGGGGGAGCGCGGGGAGGGCGGGGTCGTGGACACCGGCGCAGGTTACCCGGCGGTCGGACAGGCGGGTCCGGCAGCTCGGGACGAAAATGCGCATATGGGAGATTGGTGGCAGCGGAACATCGTCGAGCCGGGGAAACTCCCGCTGCTCATCGCTCTGACCGCCTTCGTGCTGACCTTTCTGATCACCCGGGTCATCACCCGTCTCATCCGCGCGGGGAAGGGCCCCTTCGGCAACATCAGCGCGGGCGGGGTGCACATCCACCACGTCGTCCCCGGCGTCGTCCTCACCGTCGTCGGCGGGTTCGGCGCGGTGGCGAGCGGCCGGCACGGTTTCGGCGCCGCCGCCTGCGCGGTGGTCTTCGGCATCGGCGCCGGCCTGCTGCTGGACGAGTTCGCGCTGGTCCTGCACCTGGACGACGTGTACTGGACGGAGGCCGGCCGCAAGAGCGTGGAGGCCGTCGTACTGACGGCGGCCCTCGTCGGCCTGGTCCTGGTCGGCTTCGTGCCGTTCGGCGTCAACGACCTCAGCGAGGAGGAGCTCCAGGACCGGGGCAGTGTGATCTCCACCGTGTTGGTCAACTTCCTGATCGCCCTGGCCGTGCTGAGCAAGGGCAAGATCAAGCTGGCGATCTTCGGCGTGATCATCCCGTTCGTGGCCCTGTTCGGCCTCCTCCGGGTGGCCCGCCCCGACTCCCCGTGGGCCCGCCGCTTGTACCGCAGACGCCCCCGCGCCCGCGCCAAGGCCGTGCTGCGGGCCTACCACCACGACCGACGCTGGGCGGGTCCCCGGCGGGTGCTCGGCGACTGGCTGGGCGGCAAGACCGACGCCGAGCTGACCCAGGCCGCCGACCACCGCTGACGGTGGTCGCGCGGGCGGCCGCTACTTCGTACCCGGAGCCCCCGGAGCCCCCGGAGCCTCGGTGGACTCCCTCTCGGCAGGTCCCGCGGCCCCGGCCTCGGCCCCGGTCTTGGCCGCAGCCCCGGTCCCGGTCTCGGCTTCGGACTTGGTCCCGGCCCGGCTTCGGCTTCGGCCTCGGTCTCGGTCTCGGGTCCCGGCTTCGGCTTCGGCTTCGGCTTCGGCTTCGGTCTCGGCCTCGGACTTGGTCCCGGCCCGGCTTCGGCCTCGGTCTCGGGTCCCGGCTTCGGCTTCGGCTTCGGTCTCGGCCTCGGCCTCGGACTTGGTCCCGGCCCGGCTTCGGCTTCGGTCTCGGTCTCGGTCTCGGTCTCGGCCTCGGACTTGGTCTAGGCCCCGGCTTGGTCTCGGCCTTGGTCTAGGCCCCGGCCCCGGTCTCGGCCCCGGCCTTGGTCTAGGCCCCGGCCCCGGTCTAGGCCCCGGTCTCGGCCTCGGCTCCGGTCTCGGCCTCCGGCTCCTGCGGCTTTTCGGGCAGTTCGGCGGCCAGGGCGGCGGCGGCCTGCACCAGCGGCAGCGCCAGCAGCGCACCCGCGCCCTCGCCCACGGTCACGCCCTGGTCCAGCAGCGGCTCCAGCGCCATCCGGTCCAGCGCCTTGGCCTGGCCCGGCTCCCCGCTGCGCTGTCCGGCCAGCCACCAGTCCGGCGCCCGGAACGCGATCCGCTGCCCGACGAGCGCGCACGACGCCGCCACGACGCCGTCCAGCACCACCGGCAGCTTCCGTACGGCGCACTGCAGCAGGAAGCCCGTCATCGCCGCGAAGTCCGCGCCGCCCACGGTCGCCAGCAACTGCAACTGGTCCCCGAGCACCGGCCGCGCCCGCCGCAACGCGTCCCGGATCGCGGCGCACTTGCGCATCCACGCCAGGTCGTCGATCGCCTCGCCGCCCCGCCCGGTCACCACGGACGCGTCGGTCCCGCACAAGGCGGCCACCAGCACCCCCGCCACCGTCGTCCCGCCCACGCTGACATCGCCGAGCACGACCAGATCCGTACCGGAGTCGGCCTCCTCGTCCGCCACCGCGACCCCCGCGCGGAAAGCCGCCTCGGCCTCCTGCGCGGTCAGCGCGTCCTCGACGTCGATACGGCCACTGCCGCGCCGCACCCGGTGCCGTACGACGTCCTCGGGGAACGCGTCCGGCTCGCAGTCCAGCGACATGTCCACGATCCGCACGGCGACGCCGAGCCGGCGGGCGAGCACGGACACCGGCCGGCCACCCTCCAGAACCTCCCGCACCAGCTCCGCCGCGCTGCCCGCGGGCCGCGCCGAGACGTCCAGCGCGGCGATCCCGTGGTCGCCGGCGAACAGGACCACCCGCGGCCGTGCGACCGGCCGCACGGGCACCGAACCCTGCGCCGCCGCCAGCCATTCACCCAGGTCGTCGAGGCGGCCCAGCGATCCTGGCGGCACGACCTGACGTTCCCGGCGCGCCTCCGCGTCGCGGCGCACCCCGCCGTCGGGGCGCTCGATCAGATCGGTGAAGTCGTCGAGATTCAGCGAGCTCATTCGCCGAACAGTACCGGCACCGATCGGACGCTCCGGCGCCACATCCGCACCACACCCCCACGACGTCATTGCACCCGACATCGGTATCCCATACGTTCCGTTTTGCTGCGAATTGCCGCATACGTCGACGTTCTCCACGGAGCCGCTCATGCCCCCCAGGCCCATCCACGAGCCGCGCCGCGACAACTGCCCCTGGTGCGGCTCGAAACGCCTGCGCAACCGCTTGCGCGCACCCGACCTCCTCCACCACCGGCCGGGCACCTTCGCCGTCGACGAATGCCGGGACTGCGCCCACGCCTTCCAGAACCCGCGACTGACCGCGGAGGGGCTCGCCCTCTACCACCGCCCCCCGGCCAGGAACCTGCCCGGCCCCTCCGCCGAACGCGTCCTGGCCACGCGCACCCGCCGGCGCCGGCTCCTCTCCACCGCCCGCGCGATGCTGCCCTACCCCGAGCCCGAGAGCTGGCTGGACGTCGGCACCGGACACGCGCTGTTCCCCGAGGCGGCCAGGGAGGTCTTCACCTACACCTCCTTCGACGGCCTCGACGCCACCCCGCGGGTCGTCCGGGCCCAGGAGGCCGGCCGCGTCGAGGAGGCCCACCAGGGGCAGCTCACCCACCCCGCGACCAGCGCACGGCTGCGTGCCCGCTACGACGTCGTCAGCATGCTCGGCCATGTGGAGCACACCCTCGACCCGCGCGCGGAACTCCGTGCCGCCCTCGTCGCACTGCGGCCCGGCGGGCATCTGCTCCTCGAACTCCCCGACCCGCGCAGCGCGTTCGCCGCCCTGCTCGGCAAATGGTGGGTGGCCCACGGCCAGCCGCGCCACCTCCACCTGATCCCGCTGCCCAACCTCCGCGCCGAACTGGAGTCCCAGGGCTGCACGATCCTCAGGGCCGACCGCAGCGGGGCCCATGTCCCGCACGACCTGGGGGCGGCCCTCGCGCTGTCCCTCTCCCGGTCGGTCCCCTCCCCTCGTACGGCCCTCCTGCGAGCCACCGCCCCTCTGGTCACCGCGGCCACGGTCCTGGACCACGGCCTGGCCCCCCTCCTGCGCCACACCCGCTTCTCGAACACGTACCGGGTGATCGCCCGCAAGCCCTGACCACCGGGGAGGAGAGGCGCGGGCCGATCCGAGCACCCCCTGAGGGCACCGCACCCAGACCCCCGGGCCTATGCCCACCCGCTCCCCGCCACGCGACCCACCCCAGCCGCCGGCCGCCGCACGGCACCTCACCCCCGCAGCACCACCGCCTGACCCGCCACCACCAGCAGAACCTCCTCGCACTCGCCCGCGACCGCCGCGTTCAGCCGCCCCAGCTCGTCCCGGTACCGCCGCCCCGACGCCGTGGCCGGCACGATCCCCGACCCGACCTCGTTGGACACCAGCACCAC
>NZ_JARGEF010000283.1:0-9610 GCF_033794725.1 Streptomyces sp. ID05-39B
GAGCGGTTGTCCCCGGCCGGGGTTGCGCGAGGCGGGGGAGGCGGTGGAGCGGGACCGGTGGCGGGTCTTCCTGCGGGGCGCCACGATCAGCGGCCTGAACCCCAAGGGTCTGCTGCTCTACCTCTCCGTCCTGCCCCAGTTCCTTGTCACCCGCGACGCGCGTCTGCCGGTCCCGGCGCAGACCGCTGGCCTCGGCCTGCTGCACATGGCGTGCTGCGCCGCCGTCTACGCGACGGTGGGCGTCCTGGCCCGCAGGCTGCTGGGCGCCCGCCCGGCGGCGGCCCGCGCGGTCACCCGGACGTCGGGGGCGGCGATGCTGGGGATCGGGGCGTTTCTGCTGGTCCAGCGGCTGGCTCTCGGCGGCTGAGCCGGAAGAGGCGGATCTCCCGCTCCACCCGCGCCTGATACGTCGCGTACGGCGGCCAGAACGCCAGCGCCGCCTTCCAGACGGCCGCCCGCTCCTGCCCCGTGAGCAGCCGGGCCGTCACCGGGATGTCCGTGCCCTTCCAGCTGACCTCGGCGTCCGGGCGGGCGAGCAGGTTGGCGGTCCACGCGGGATGGCCCGAGCGCCCGAAGTTCGAGCCGATCAGGATCCAGCCGCCGTCCTCCTCGGGCATGCAGGCCAGCGGCGTACGCCGGGGCTGCCCGCTGCGCGCCCCGGTTGCGGTGAGCACGAGCCCCGGCAGCAACTGGGCGCTGAGCAGTACTCTTCCCCGGGTGAGGCGGTGGACGGCCCGGTCCAGGGCGGGGATGAGGTGCGGGGCGACCTTGGCGAAGGCCGGGGTGGAGGAGACCTTCTGGACGAGGCGGACGCCGGGGTGGGAGGACGGTTTCGGCCGGCTGCTGCGGAAGCGGGTCACACCGTCACCTCCTTGAGGGTGAAGAGACGGGCCCGCTCGGCCGCGTGGGCGCGCAGCCGGTGCGCGGGCCCGAACAGCAGCTCGTCGCCGGCGGCGCGCTTGAAGTACAGGTGGGCCTCGTGTTCCCAGGTGAAACCGATGCCGCCGTGGAGCTGGATCGCCTCTCCGGCGGCCGTGCGCAGGGCCTCCAGCGCCTGGGCGAGGGCGAGCCCGCCGACGCGTTCGTCCCGGCGGGTCGCCCAGGCGGCGTAGTAGGCGGCGGAGCGGGCCGCCTGGAGCTGGACGTAGACGTCGGCGAGCCGGTGCTGCACGGCCTGGAAGGAGCCGATCACCCGCCCGAACTGCTCGCGCTGCCCGACGTACTCCACGGTGCGCTCCAGCGCGCGGTCGGCGGCGCCGACGGCTTCGCAGGCGAGGACGGCGGCGGCCCGGTCGCCGAGCAGTGCGAGGACCTCGGGGACGCCCCCCTCGTCACCGCTGCCCAGCAACTCGGCTTCGACATCGCGTAGTTGCACGTGCCCCTGCGGCCGGGTGGCGTCCAGCGCGGTCTGCCGTACGCGGACGAGGCCGGCGCTGCCTCGCGGTACGAGGAAGAGGAGGGTGCGGGAGCGGACGTACCCGCCGGTGTGGGCGGCGACGAGCAGCAGGCCGGCGCTGTGCCCGTCGAGGACCTGGGTGGCCTCGCCGTACAGCCGCCAGGTGCCCGCGACACGTCGGGCCTGGACGCCTCCGGCCCGGCCGCCACCGGCCCAGTCGCCGTCGTTCACGCAGGTCAGCGCGAGGGCGGTGGCGAGGGCGGGGACGGCGAGGGTGGCGGTGAGGGTGCCGGCGGCGATCCGCGGAAGGAGGGCGGTGCGCTGGGCGTCGGTGCCGAGGGCCAGGATCAGGGGCGCGGCGAGGACGGAGGTGGCGAGGAGCGGGGAGGGGGCGAGGGTCCGTCCGGTCTCCTCGCAGGCGAGGGCGAGGTCGGCGACGGGGCAGCCGACACCGCCGTACGCCTCCGGGAGGGCGAGGCCCGGCAGGCCGAGGTGGCCGGCGAGGGCGGCCCACAGGGCGGGGTCGTGTCCGGCGGGGGTGTCGAGGGCGGCGCGCAGTTCGTGCGGGCCGGAGCGCTTGTGGAGCAGTTCCCGCAGCGTGCGGCGGATCTCGTCCTGTTCGGCGGTGAAGCTGGGGTCCATGGACGGAACTCCCCTCGATATCTGACGGCGCGTCATATTAGGTGCGTGCGGCCGGGATTCCCAGACATCCGACACCTGCCGTGCACCTCCCTTTCTGATGTACCGTCAGATTCATGACGGTGGGGAAGCGGAAGGTGGCCGTGGTCGGGGTGGCACTGTCCGACTGCGGACGGGTGGACGACGCCACGCCGTACGCGCTGCACGCCCAGGCGGCCCGCCGCGCCCTCGCGGACGCGGGTCTCGACCGCTCGCGGATCGACGGCTTCGCCTCGGCCGGACTCGGCACGCTCGCACCGGTCGAGGTGGCCGACTACCTCGGCCTGCGCCCCACCTGGGTCGACTCGACCTCGGTCGGCGGCTCGACCTGGGAGGTGATGGCGGCGCACGCGGCGGACGCGATCGGCGCGGGTCACGCCGACGCGGTGCTGCTGGCGTACGGCTCGACGGCCCGCGCGGACGTGCGGGCAGGCCGGCGCACCGGCACCTACGCGTTCGGCGGGCGCGGCCCGCTCCAGTTCGAGGTGCCCTACGGCCACACCCTGATCGCCAAGTACGCGATGGCGGCCCGCCGTCACATGATCGAACACGGCACGACCATCGAGCAGTTGGCGGAGGTCGCGGTCCAGGCGCGGGCCAACGCCGCCCTGAACCCGGAGGCGATGTTCCGCACGCCGCTGACGGTCGACGAGGTCCTGTCCGGACCGGTGATCGCGGACCCCTTCACGAAACTGCACTGCTGCGTCCGCTCCGACGGCGGCGCGGCGGTCCTGCTGGCGGCCGAGGAGTACGTCCGCGACTGCCGTACCGACCCGGTGTGGATCCTGGGCACCGGCGAGCACGTGTCCCACGCGAGCATGACCGAGTGGGACGACTTCACCGTCACCCCGGCGGCGGTCAGCGGCAGGCTCGCCTTCGCACGCGCGGGAGTGACCCCGGCCGAGATGGACTTCGCGCAGATCTACGACGCGTTCACCTACATGACCCTGGTGACGCTGGAGGACCTCGGCTTCTGCGCCAAGGGCGAGGGCGGGGCGTACGTCGAGAAGGGCCGCCTCCGCGTCGAGGGCGGCGACCTCCCCGTCAACACGGACGGCGGCGGCCTCTCCGCCCAGCACCCCGGTATGCGCGGCCTGTTCCTCCTGGTGGAGGCGGTACGGCAACTGCGCGGCGAGGCGGGCACCCGCCAGGTACGACGCCGCGACGGAGACCTGCCCCGGCTGGGCGTGGCCTCGGGGACGGGCGGGTGGTTCTGCTCGTCGGGGACGGTGGTGCTGGGCAGGTCCTAGGGTCACGGCATGACGTGGAGCGAGGCCGAGTACGTCGAGTGTCTTGTGAGTGAGCGACGTCGGTATGCGTGGGTCCTGCGGCGGTACGGCGGTCTCGGTCCCGCCGATTCCCGGGCGGCGGCGCTGGCGAGCTACCCGTACGAGCCGGCCGGGAAGCCGTACCGGGGGCTGGTCTTCCACGACGAGGCGTGGCACTGGGCGATGCCGGCGATCCACGGGGACCGGTACGTGGTGGAGCGGCCCGAGCTGGAGGACCCTCCGGCCGCGTACCGGGCGCTGCCCTGACCGATACTCGGACCATGGGAACGGATCTTCACGAGCTGCTGAGGTCGCTGCGGGTGTGGGACCCGGAGGTGACCGAGCTGCCGCCCTTCGACCCGGCGGCGGCCCCCGCCGAGCCGCTGGCACTGTTCACGTCCTGGTTCGCGGAGGTGGTCGCGGCGGGCGAACGCGAGCCGCACACCATGACCCTGTCGACGGCGGACGAGGACGGCCTCCCGGACGCGCGGATCGTCATGCTCCACGGCGCCGACGAGCACGGCTGGTCCTTCGCGACCCACGCGACCAGCCGCAAGGGCCGCCAGCTCGACGCCCGCCCCTTCGCGGCCCTCACCTTCTACTGGCCCGCACTGGGCCGCCAGGTCCGTCTCCGCGGCCCGGTGTCGATCGCCCCCGCGACCGAAGCACGCGCCGACCTGCACGCCCGGTCGACGGGAGCGCTGGCGGCCGCCCTCACCGGCCACCAGAGCGAGAGCCTGCCCTCACTGGAGACCCTGGCGACGGCGTCGTCCGCCGCCTGGGAAGAGGCCGGCTCGAACCCCGCCGCCGAGTCGCCGACCTGGACGCTGTACCGACTCCGCCCGGACGAGGTGGAGTTCTTCCAGGGGGACGCCCGGCGCCGGCACGTACGGGTGGCCTACCGGCGGGGGGAGGGGGGCTGGTCGCGAGGGCTGCTCTGGCCCTGAGACACGGAGACGCGGAGGTACGGGACGGGAGCGGGGATCACTTCCTGAGATCCTTCCGGCCGTCCGGTCGTCGTGAGTGGCGCTTCGACCGGCGGCGCAGGCTCAAGGCGCAGGCGAGCATGCCGAGGGCCCAGGCGATCAGAAGGGCACCCCACATCGGCATGGTCACGAGGGGAACGAGCAGGCGGATCTCGACGCTCTTGCGGTTCTCGAAGATGAAGACCAGGGCGATCGCGCTGATCAGTACGAACGGTACGAGGCGACGGACGCCGGGACGGGAAAGGAACGGCGTGTGTGCCTTGTGGTCTGCGCCGGTCTGAGCCATGGGGTTTCACTCCGTCACGGGAATTCCTGCGCCGGCAGCACCTAGGCCAGCAGCTTGGTCTTGGCCTTCTCGAATTCCTCCTGGGAGAGGTCGCCCTTGTCCCGGAGGGTGGAAAGCTTGTGCAACTCGTCCACCGAACCGCTCCCGGTGCCCGCCGTCTTCTGGATGTACTGACGGACGGCCCGCTCCTGCTCCCTGGCCTGCTGCACATCCCTTTCCGCCATGCTCCTGCCGCGGACGCCGAGATACACGAGGACTCCGAGGTAAGGCAGGACGAGCGTGAAGACGAGCCATCCAGCCTTGGCCCAGCCGCTGAGCGTGTGGTCACGGAAGATGTCCGTGATGACCTTGAACAGCAGGAAGAACCACATGACCCACAGGAACAGCCACAGCATCGTCCAGAAAAGGTTGAGGAGCGGGTAGTCGTCCACGGTTCCCTCCGATCAAGGATGCGCTACCTCATTCATACAGCCGCACCGGTGAACCGGCATGTGCAACGAGCGTTGGCGCACCTCCCCTATCCGCGAGAAAGTCGGCACAGGGAAACGGCGGGGAGCGGAGAGAGATAAAGGGGAGAATCCCGATGACGGAACCGAGCGCCCGGTCCGGTCCTTCCGCCGAGGGAAAGCAGCCCGGACAGCAGCCCGAAGAGGCGGACCGTCTGCAGGACATACTGCGGGCTCCCGGCTATCTCACAGCACTCGTCTTCTGCGCCCTGATCGGCATTCCGGTGTCGCTCGCCGCGTTCTGGTTCCTCGTCGGCCTGCACGAGCTGGAACACCTCATGTGGACGGACGTCCCGCACGGCTTGGGGTGGGACGACCCCCCGTGGTGGTGGCCCCTGCCCCTCTTCCTCATCGCCGGCCTGGTCGTCGGCCTGGTCGCCGCGCACCTGCCCGGCCGGGGCGGCAACATCCCGGCCGCAGGCCTGCACACGGGAGACGCCTCGCCGACGGCCCTCCCGGGCGTGGTCCTCACGGCCGTGGCGAGCCTGCCGTTCGGCGCCGTCCTCGGCCCGGAGGCCCCGCTGATCGCCCTGGGCGGTGGCCTGGCCCTGTTGTTCCGCAACCTCGCGCGAGCACCCGCGACCGTACAGAGCAACGCGCTGCTGGGTGCGGCCGGCGCCGCGGCGGCCATCGCGGCGATCTTCGGCAGTCCGCTCGTCGCCGCGGTGCTCCTCATCGAGGTCGCGGGCGTGGGCGGACCCCGCCTGTTCGCCGTCATGCTGCCCGCCCTGCTGTCCAGCGGCGTGGGAGCCCTGGTCTTCACCGGCTTCGGCCGCTGGACCGGCCTGGAGACGGGCTCCCTCCGCCTCCGACTGCCGCAGGCGCCCCCGCGTCTGGACGTCGGAGACGTGCTGTGGACCCTGCTCCTGGCGGCGGCCGTCGCCGTCGTGATGCACCTGGTGCTGACCGAGGGACAACGGGTGGCGGCGTTCACCGAGCGGAGCGTGCGCGTACGGACCGTCGCCTGCGCGCTGACCGCCGGGGCCTGCGCGGCCCTGTACGCGCTGATCACCGACCGCTCACCGGTCGAGGTGGCCTCGTCCGGACAGGCCACGCTGGGCGAACTGGCCGCCGACCCGCACGCCTGGGGTGTCGGCGCCCTGCTGGCCGTCCTGGCGTTCAAGGGCGTCGCCTACGCCCTGTGCCTCGGCAGCCTGCGCGGCGGTCCCGTCTTCCCCGCCCTCTTCCTGGGCGCCGCCACCGGCGTACTCCTCGCCCCGCTGCCGGGCCTCGGCGTCGTACCCGGCATGGCGGCCGGCATGGCGGCGGCCACGGCGGCCACCCTGCGGCTCCCCGTGAGCAGCGTGGTGCTCGTCGCCCTGCTGCTGGGCAGCGCGGACACGGTGCCCCTGGTGATCCTGGCGGCAGTGGTCGCCTTCGTCACCACCGAGCTGCTGCCGGTGGGGTTCGGGCGCAGGGTCTAGCGGTTGACGTGACCAGCCCGTCGCGGGTGACCATCCTCCAGCGCGCCGACGCTTCCTCACCCCTGGAAGTACCGCTTGCGACGTGTCGGAGCGGGGGCGGGATGGGGTGGGGTGGCCGATGCGGTGGCGAGGTAGGGTTCGGTCACTCCGCAAACGGAGGAACTCCCACGACACACACGGCAGCCCGTTCGCGACCGCCGTCACTCATACGTGCGGTCGCCGGAGAGATACCCGCTCGCCCCCGCGTGCGGCACCACCGCCCACATGCGGGTGCCCACGCCCGACTCGCGGTCGCCGCCGATGCCCCACTCGCCGCGGCAGGCCCGGACCACCCGGTCCAGTACGCGGAGGGAGACCCGGCGGTACAGGTCGCAGGCCGCGCCGAGGTGGACGTTGGCATGCCGGGCGTGGCCGTCGTAGACCGTGACGCGCAGGGCGCTGTCCCGGTAGCGCAGCGACACGTACACCTCCGTGGTGGAGAACCGGCAGGCACAGGCGGTCAGTTCGCCGACCACCTGTACGACCGCGTCGGTCGCCTCGGCGAGGCCGTGCGCGGGGAGCACCGTACGTGTGACGGCTCGGGCGACGCCGGGACTTCGCGGCGCGGCGGGGAGCGTGAGGCTGTAGGCGAGGTCCTCCGGGGCCGCCCGGAGGAAAGGGCCGGTGGCGGGGGCGGTGGTCGGCGACTGGCAGGACACCGTGTCCAGGTTCATGGCAACTCCCTTGCGTGAAGGCGAGGTTGAAAACCCGGTGGCCTGTCTCCCTGACACGGGCCCACCCCTCCCAGGGGAGGAGAACGCGGGCGGACACGTGTGATGCGCTTCCGGGGGTTCTGTGACGGCTCTGTAGTCGAGCCATGACTGACTGTAGAGATCGACTGGTAACAGTGTCCAGCCAGTTGGGGGTAATTACCTCCAACGTGGATGGACTTGAGTGAGGTTCCCTGGACAGACTTGGGGCGTCCACAGCGCGAAGGGGCAGCATGACCACGAGAAGCACGCCGACCGAGCGACAGAAGCGCCTGGGTGCGGAGTTGCGAAAGATGCGGGTAGCAGCGGGGGCCACCACGGAGTACGCCGCCGGACTCCTCGGCATCAACCGCACGCGGCTTTCCAACATGGAGTCGGGCATCCGCTCCTTCTCCGCCGAGCGGATCCACACGCTCGCGTGCAACTACGTCTGCTCGGACGAGGCGTACGTCGGCGCGCTCGTCGACATGGCCGACAGTAGAGAACGCGGCTGGTGGGAGCAGTACCGTGGCACCCTGCCCGCAGGGCTCCTGGACATCGCGGAGTTGGAGTGGCATGCCGCGCGAGTGCGGACCGCACAGGTCATGCACGTGCCCGGCCTGCTACAGACGGAGGACTACGCCCGAGCCGTGTTTTCGGCCGGGCTTCCCCCGATGAGCCGACTCGAAGTGGAACTACGCGTCGCCAACCGCATGGCCCGAAGACAAGTTTTCGAGCGACCGGGCCCTCTGCCCTACAGCGCCTACGTCCACGAAGCCGCACTGCGCATGCCGTACGGAGGCACCAAGGTCACGCTCGCACAACTGCACCACCTTGCGGACCAGTCCGAGCGGGACACCATCGAGGTACGTGTGATTCCCATGAGCATCAGTGGCTTTCCCGGAGCCGGGCATGCACTGTTGTACGCGGACGGCCCCGTACCTCAACTCGACACGGTGCAACTTGATTCGGCGCACGGACCAGAGTTCCTCGGCTCGGAGGCCCAGCTCACGAAGTACCGTGCGCACCTGAACTGGATGGAGGACGCCGCACTGTCACCGACGGCGTCACGCGACCTCGTCCTCGACATCGCCCGAGACCTCTGAGGAATGGCCATGACCAGCGACATCACCTGGGAAGATCCCTACTGCGCCGAAGGCAACAACTGCTTCCGCATAGGCACCGACACCACCGGCAACGCCTACATCGCCATCGCCGGACAAGAGGACACCCCCCTCACCGACACCCGCGAAGCCCTCCGCACCCTCATCCTGGAGATCAAGGCAGGAAGAGCCGACCACCTGCTGTAGGGCACGTGGATCGCGGAGCCCACGAGGTCAGCCCCGCCAGGCCGGGTCGGGGTCCGTCGCGAGGCGGGCGTGGCAGTGGACGTCCCGCCAGGCGTCCCGGCGACCGGCCTCCCACATCGCGCCGCGCAGGGTGCCCTCGTAACGGAACCCGCAACGCTCGGCGATCCGGCAGGACGCCTCGTGGCCGATGCCGTGGCCCAACTCCAGCCGGTGGAGCCCGACGTGGGCGAAGAACCAGACCGTGGCCAGCCGCAGGGACCGGGCGGCCACGCCTTGGCCGCGCGCCTCGGGCAGCACCCAGTAGCCGACGTTGGCGGAGCTCTGCACGCGGTCGACGACGTTCAGGCCGACCTGCCCGAGGACCGTCCCGTCCTCCGCGTCCGTGACGCAGAAGGTCACCCCGGTCCCGGCCTCCATGGCCGCCACCTTGCCGCGCAGCGACTCCCGAGCTGCGGCGGAGTCCGTGATGTCCCGCAGCGGGGTGTTCCAGCGCAGGAACTCGGGATCGAGGTGCCCGCGCAGCCACGCGTCGACATCGTCGGCGGAGTCGGGGTCCCAGGCCCGCAACCGGAGGCCGTAGCCGTCGAGCAGGGGGGCGGGCGGACCGGCGAACGGCTCCAGGAGTTCGGACATCCCGCCATTGAACACCGCCCCCTTCCGCACACGCGTCCGCTCAATCCCCGCACGGACACTCTTGGCGATCCCCCACGGGGCACCCCGACTGGCAGATACAGGCCGTCGATCCACCGGTTCCACGGCGTGCCGCCGGCCCGGATCTGCCAATTGCCCGGGCTGGGCGGGATCGGCGGCAGCGTGCCAGCCGTCTCGGGGGGCGCCGCACCGCCGCCCGCCACAGGTATCGGGGGTTACGCAGCGCCGCCGCCCGCCTTGGACAGCCGACGCCGATCGGGATCGCCCTCGTCCCCGCCCCGGGCGAACCGGAACACCGGCACTCCCTCCCGGAACGCCACCTCCAGCTCCGCCCCCGCCCGCGGATGGCGACGGAACTGGTGGGGGAGGGTGAGCCG
>NZ_JARGEF010000284.1:0-9582 GCF_033794725.1 Streptomyces sp. ID05-39B
GCCCCCGCCCCGACCGGCCCCCGCCTCGGCCTGATCATCGGCATCGTCGCGGCGGTCGCGATCGTGGCGGCGGTGGCCTGGCTGGCGCTCAAGTAACGGACGACGGGCGGGCCTTGACCGTGCGGGGCCTCGGCTGCGCCGGTACGGGGCGCGTCCGCCCGTACCCACACCCGTCCCGCCCCCGGTCAATCCGGCGGCGTCACCCGCACCGACACGTCCCGTGTCTCCACATGCATGCCCAGGGGGACCCGCCAGGCGTCCACGCACACCGTCCAGCTGCCGCTCACGCGGGCGCCGGGGGCGATCGGCGTGGGGATGTCCTGCGTGGACTCGATCGTCGCCCAGTCGATGCCCAGGGCGCCGATGATGTGCGTCCCCAGGGTCACCGAGCCCGAACGGACCGTCGTACCGCCCGAGTTGTGGAAGGTGAGCGTCACCCGCTCGCACCACCGGCGGTCCGCGGCGGCGCGTTCGGGTTCGCCCACGTCCAGGACGGCCGGGCCGGCGGGTGGTGGCGCGGGCGAAACCGGCGCCGTGGACGGTGACTTGGAGGGACCGGCGGATGCCGGGGGCGAGCCGGGGCCCGTGGGCGCTCGTGACGACGAAGGGCGCGCGTCCGGGGCCGGAGGCGGAATCGGCGGGGTGCCGCTCGCCGACGGTGTCGGAGCGGCCTCGCCCGAGGGGGACGGTCCGGACTCCTCGCCGTCCAGCGGTATCAGCCGCACCCCGGCCGTGGGCGGTGGCGCGGCGCCCGAGGGGCCCGGTGCCGCGCCTGTCGCCACGTAACCGCCGTCCTGGCCGTCGCCTTCCACGGCCAGGAGTCCGAGACCTCCCGCACACATGACGACGGCCGCCGACGCGCCCAGTACGGCGCCCCGGCGGCCCTGTGTCCACATCGGCCGGCGCATCGCGCCAGTGTGGCTGACGGTTCGTCAGGAAGGAACCCCGCTGACAGGGCCTGGCGGCCCGCCTCGGTGGCTCAGTCGGAGATCAGACCCTCGCGGAGCTGGGACAGCGTGCGCGTGAGGAGGCGGGAGACGTGCATCTGGGAGATGCCGACCTCCTCGCCGATCTGCGACTGCGTCATGTTGGCGAAGAAGCGGAGCATGATGATCCGTCGCTCGCGCGGCGGCAGCTTGGCCAGCAGGGGCTTCAGCGACTCGCGGTACTCCACGCCCTCCAGCGCCGTGTCCTCGTAGCCGAGGCGGTCGGCGAGTGAGCCCTCGCCGCCGTCGTCCTCGGGGGCCGGGGAGTCGAGGGAGGAGGCCGTGTACGCGTTGCCGACGGCCAGGCCGTCGACCACGTCCTCCTCGGACACACCCAGCACGACGGCCAGTTCGGCCACCGTCGGCGAGCGGTCCAGCTTCTGGGCGAGTTCGTCGCTGGCCTTGGTGAGGGCCAGCCGCAGCTCCTGGAGGCGGCGCGGGACGCGCACCGACCACGAGGTGTCGCGGAAGAAGCGCTTGATCTCGCCCACGACCGTCGGCATCGCGAAGGTCGGGAACTCGACGCCCCGTTCGCAGTCGAAGCGGTCGATCGCCTTGATCAGGCCGATGGTGCCGACCTGGACGATGTCCTCCATCGGCTCGTTGCGCGAGCGGAAGCGTGCTGCCGCGTACCGCACGAGCGGGAGGTTCAGCTCGATGAGCGTGTCCCGGACGTACGCGCGCTCGGGGCTCTCCTCGTCGAGCGCGGCCAGCCGCAGGAACAGGGAGCGGGACAGGGTGCGGGTGTCGATGGCCCCCGTGGCCGGAAGGGCCGGGACGGGAGCGGCCTCGAGGGCCGTGACGGCGACGAGCACGTCGGGCTCGACGGTCGTGACGGGCTCGGTGGGCGCGGACTCGCTCTTTGTGAGCATGAGCACCTTCGAGCTGCCCTGGTCTGCGGACATGCCACCCCCTTTGGGTCGCGGGACGGTCGTGACGAACGCTCCGGATCGAGGAACGCCAGCCTTCACCTGAATACCGGAGCCGAAGCCCTGGCAAACGCGCTTCCGGCAGAATGTCACATGTCGGCAACACGCTGTAGTGACATGTCGACATGTGAGTCACGAATCGGCCCTGGAAAGAGGGGGTGTGACGGTGTTTCAGCGCAGTTCCGCCCGGAAGTACGCCATTGAGTGATTCGCCCGCCACGGTGATGGATCGCTCCCGCGTTCGGTTACGCGTCTTCACTCCGAAGGGGGTACCCCGAAACGCTACCCCCCGAGGGCCGCGCGAGCCCGCCTCCCCCTGCCGGGGTCCCTCAGGCGTCGATGCGGTTGGCCGACCGCAGCCGCTGGAAGCTGCGCGCCAGGAGGCGTGAGACGTGCATCTGGGAGACCCCGAGTTCCGCGCTGATCTGGGACTGGGTCAGGTTGCTGTAGTAGCGCAGCAGCAGGATCCGCTGCTCGCGTTCGGGGAGCTGGACCAGGAGGTGGCGGACCAGGTCGCGGTGTTCCACCCCGTCCAGCGCCGGGTCCTCGTAGCCGAGCCGGTCCAGCAGTCCGGGCAGCCCGTCGCCCTCCTGCGCGGCCTCCAGGGAGGTCGCGTGGTAGGAGCGGCCGGCCTCGATGCAGGACAGCACCTCCTGCTCGGGGATGCGCAGCCGTTCGGCGATCTCGGCGGTGGTCGGCGTACGGCCGAAGGCGGTGGTCAGGTCCTCGGTCGCGCTGTTGACCTGCACCCACAGCTCGTGCAGCCGGCGCGGTACGTGGACCGTGCGCACGTTGTCGCGGAAGTACCGCTTGATCTCGCCCACGACCGTCGGCATGGCGAAGGTCGGGAACTGCACGCCCCGGTCGGGGTCGAAGCGGTCGATGGCGTTGATCAGGCCGATGGTGCCGACCTGGACGACGTCCTCCATCGGCTCGTTGCGGGAGCGGAAGCGTCCGGCGGCATAGCGGACGAGCGGGAGGTTGGCCTCGATGAGCGCCCCGCGCACGCGGTCGTGCTCCGGCGTACCGGGCTGGAGGTTCTTCAACTCGGAGAAGAGCACCTGGGTCAGTGCCCGGGTGTCCGCGCCGCGGCGCCGCTCGGGCGTCATCGGGGCGGGTGCCTCTTCCTGAGGCGGCGCAGTACTGGCCGACACGGTCAACGCCACCTCTTCGTCAGGTCAACTTCGGTCAACTCATCCATCAAAAGCGGTCATAGCATCACAAGACATGTGCACTGTGTGCAAGCACCCCATAACACCGTGTTGAGCGAGAAGTTGGCCGCAGGACGCGCGAAAGCCCCCCGCCGTTCCGGCGGAGGGCTCAGTGGAGGGCGCCTCAGAACGCGTAGTCGGCGACCACCCAGGTGGCGAACTCGCGCCAGAGGGCGACGCCGGCCTGGTGCGCCGGGTGCTCGAGGTACCGCTTCAGGGCGTCCGCGTCCTCGACCGCCGAGTTGATCGCGAAGTCGTAGGCGATGGGCCGGTCGCTGATGTTCCAGCCCAGCTCCCAGGAGCGCAGTTCCTCGATCTGCCCGCCCAGGGCGCGGAAGGCCGCTTCGCCCTCCACCACCCGGGGGTCGTCACGGGTGACGCCCTCGTTGAGCTTGAAGAGGACCAGATGGCGGATCAAGAGCACTCCCAGTGGCTACTGCCGCGCAGCCGCTTCTTCCTCGCTCCGTCGGCTACTTCGCTCCGTCGGCGAGCCAGGTGAAGAAGTCGCCGATGGCGCTGGCGGCGTCCGATATGCCCTCGAAGCCTATCTGGACGTAGTCCGCCGCCTTCTCCGGGTCCGTGATGATCACGTAGAGCACGAAGACCACGAGTGCGTAGACGGCGATCTTCTTTGCGTTCACCGCCACCGCGGCCTCCCTCTGAGTACTGCCCCTAGGGCCCCCTGTTTGCCGGGCGCGAGTGTAACCCGCACATCATTTCTTCCGACCAACGCCACGACGGACGGGGCGTTTTCGGGGGGTACGCGGCATCGGCCGTACGCAAGACACCCCCTGACCCGTGGTGCCACGGTTCAGGGGGTGTCATCAGCGGTAGCGGAGGGATTTGAACCCTCGGTGACTTGCGCCACACTCGCTTTCGAGGCGAGCTCCTTCGGCCGCTCGGACACGCTACCGAGAGAGACCTTACAACAAGGTGAGCCCCGCTTTGAAATCGGATTCCCCGGGAGGATTCGCGAGGCGATCAGCGGGAGCGGAAGAACTCGGTGAGCAGCGCGGCGCAGTCCTCGGCGAGGACCCCCTCGACGACCTCGGGGCGGTGGTTGAGCCGCCGGTCGCGGACGACGTCCCAGAGGGAGCCGGCCGCGCCCGCCTTGTCGTCGCGGGCGCCGTAGACGACGCGGTCCACGCGGGACTGCACGAGCGCGCCCGCGCACATCGTGCACGGTTCCAGCGTCACGACGAGCGTGCAGCCGGTCAGCCGCCACTCCCCGGTCCGCGCGGCGGCCTGCCGCAGGGCGAGGATCTCCGCGTGGGCCGTGGGGTCGCCGCCCGCCTCGCGTTCGTTGTGGCCGGTCGCGAGGACGGTGGTGCCGTCGGCGCCCAGGACGACGGCACCGACGGGGACGTCGCCGCCGAGGGCGGCCAGCGCGGCCTCGTCCAGGGCGAGCCGCATCGCGGCCCGCCATGGGTCACGTACGGGGTCGGCGGACCGGCCCCCCTCGGTCGGTGCGGTCAGCGGACGGTCTCCAGGACTTCCGAGGCCCCGAGGGACTCGGCGATCTCGGTGAGCGCGTCCGAGGACAGCGACTTCAGTTCCTTCTCGCCGACGCCGAGGTCGTCGAGGATGCCGGCGTCGCCGACGGGGCCGTGCGGTACCGCCTCGGCCGGACCGGCGCTCGCCACGCCGTCCCCGTCGTCCTCGTCGATGTCGTCGCTCTCGTCGTCACCGTCCTCGGTGCCGTCGAGGTCGAGGGCGTCCAGGTCGTCGGCGTCACCCGGATCTCGGCCGAGCAGTTCGTCGGTGAGCAGGATCTCGCCGTAGAAACTGCGGGCGGCTGCGCTCGCGTCGGAGACGAAGATGCGCGGGTCCTCCTCGCCGTCGATGCGGACGACTCCGAACCAGGAGTCCTCCTGCTCGATCAGCACCAGGACGGTGTCCTCGTCGGGAGAGGCTTCCCGGGCCAGGTCGGCCAGATCCGACAGGGTTTCCACATCGTCGAGCTCTGTGTCGCTCGCTTCCCACCCGTCTTCGGTGCGCGCGAGCAGTGCGGCGAAGTACACCGTGACTCTCCCACTGGTCATAGGCGTGCCGGTTGGGGGTCCCCCCGGCGGAGGTTGTGGGTGGAGAGAGCTCAGGCTCCGAGCCCCACCCACTCGGCATCGTGGCAGAAACAAGACGTCCAGGGGACGTCTTCGGCTCCCTGTGTCCGGACGTTTTGGCCGCGGGTCCAAGGGGACGCCGCGAGCAACTCGACCAGCGCACTCGTTGCCACCACCGCGGATCGTACGCGGCTTTGGCGTACGGCCACGCACGCCCACCCCGTGACGCGCGTGAGGTCGGCGATCTTCCCAACGGGCGCCGGGCGAGGGTCTTTCGTTCGGATCAGACCCCGCGAGCCCGGCATGATCCAAACGCGAGGGCCTAGGGGCTACCAGCGGAAGGTGCGCATGCGCATCGCGTGTCGCAGCCGGGCGGTCTTGGCGCGGCGCGGCTGGACGCGGTCGCGCAGTTCGCGGGCTTCGGCCAGGTCGCGCAGGAACTGGGCGCGTCGCCGGCGGCGCTCGCCCTCGGTCTCCGCAGGCCTCTCCGCGGGTCCCTCCGAAGGTCCCTCCGCAGGCTCCTCCGGTCGCGGCGCCGCACGCTCTGGCAGGTCCGCCATTGGTCCACCACCCTGGTCCGTGTCCCACCACCTTCCCTGCGAAGGGCGGTTTGATGCCGAAGGAACCCGCAAGCCAGGGGGAGGGGCTCACTGTTTGTGGGGACGCCGGGCGGGTCGGGCCCGGTTACTGTTGTGGACATGCGTCTCCACGTCGTCGACCACCCCCTGGTCGCCCACAAGCTCACCACGCTGCGCGACCGCCGCACGGACTCCGCGACCTTCCGTCGCCTCGCCGACGAGCTGGTCACCCTGCTCGCCTACGAGGCGACGCGGGACGTGCGGACCGAGCAGGTCGACATCGTGACGCCGGTCGCCGGCACCACCGGCGTCAAGCTCGCCCGCCCGCGTCCGCTGGTGGTGCCGATCCTGCGGGCCGGTCTCGGCATGCTGGACGGCATGGTCCGGCTGCTGCCGACCGCCGAGGTCGGCTTCATGGGCATGATCCGCGACGAGACGACCCTCCAGGCCTCCACGTACGCCACGCGCATGCCCGAGGACCTGTCAGGCCGTCAGGTGTACGTCCTGGACCCGATGCTGGCCACCGGCGGCACGCTGGTCGCCGCGATCCGCGAGCTGATCCGGCGGGGCGCCGACGACGTCACCGCGGTGGTGCTGCTGGCCGCGCCCGAGGGCGTGGAGATCATGGAGCGCGACCTGGCGGGTTACCCGGTCACGGTCGTCACGGCGGCCGTCGACGACCATCTCAACGAGCACGGTTACATCGTCCCGGGCCTGGGCGACGCGGGCGACCGCCTGTACGGCGCGGCCGAGTAGTACCCCGCCGTGCCTCCCGGGCCTTCCCGGGGTACGGCGGTCAGCAGTTCTTCTTCGTGGTCGCCGCCGGCTGCGGTGCGGCCAGGGCCGTCAGTGCCCTGGCCGACTCCGGCGGGCTGGTCAGCGTCTTGAAGCCGTTGCCGATGATCAGGTCGATCGTGGCGCCCTTGTGGGCGGCGTCGGTGCGGCGCTCGGCGGTGGTGAGCTGGGTGGCCAGGACCGGCAGCGAGGTGTTGAGGGACGACGCGGGACCGAGCAGAACCCCGGTGCCGGTGACCTTCTTGTCGTACTGCGGGCCGGCGTTGCCGACCTCGCCGATGCGAAAGCCGCGCTTCTTGAGTTCGTCGGCGGTGGTCTTGGCGAGTCCGCTGCGGGTGGTGGCGTTGAAGACGTTCACGGTGATCTGCGCGGGCTTGGGCAGCACGGCGGGGGACGGCGCGGTGGCCGCGGGGTTCGCCTTGGTCAGGCAGCCGGCCTTGGTGCCGGCCGCCGACGCGGTGCCCCCGCCGCCGGTGAAGACGTCGATGAGCTGAAGGGTTCCCCAGCCGGCCACACCGAGCACCGCTCCGCAGCCGACGACTACGCCGACCAGCCTGCCGCGTCGCCGGGGCGGGCGCATCCGGGGGTACTTGTCCCCCCTGATCCGGTATTGGCCGCCCATGCCGGGGGGAGTCAGCATGCTCATGAGCGCAGCGTAGTGCGCCTTGGCGGCCATGCCTACTAGATGATCATTCGACAGCGCGCAGAGCACCCGAAAGGGCCAACCGGCAGGAGGCCGGGAGGTGACGGGTGGGTGGCTCGGGGTGGGCTCAGTCCAGTTCGAGCACGCGCGCGTGGAGCACCTGGCGCTGCTGGAGCGCGGCCCGGACCGCGCGGTGGAGGCCGTCCTCCAGGTACAGGTCGCCCTGCCACTTCACGACATGCGCGAAGAGGTCGCCGTAGAACGTCGAGTCCTCCGCGAGCAGGGTTTCCAGGTCGAGCTGCTGCTTGGTGGTCACCAGCTGATCGAGGCGGACCGGGCGCGGCGCGACGTCCGCCCACTGCCGGGTGCTTTCCCGGCCGTGGTCGGGGTACGGCCGGCCGTTTCCGATGCGCTTGAAGATCACACGGAAAGCCTACCGGTCCAGACGTTCCGGGCGCAGCCATGGTGGCGGAGTGCGAGGCTGGAAAAGACGTGACGAACAGGTTCATACCGGAACTAGGGGCTGTCGATGAGTCTGCCGCCGAGCGCCGCCGGGATCGCCGCCGGGTACGCCTTCACCGGCCCCGCCCTCGATCTCGGCGCCCTGCTGTGGAACGGGAGCTGTCTGCCCGAGGCACAGGTCCGCATCCCGCTGCCCATGCTCAACCGGCACGGTCTGGTCGCGGGCGCCACCGGCACCGGCAAGACCAAGACGCTCCAGCTCATCGCCGAGCAGCTCTCCGCGCAGGGAGTGCCGGTCCTCCTCGCCGACATCAAGGGGGACCTGTCCGGGATCTCCGTGCCGGGTACCTCGAACGCCAAGGTCGCCTCCCGCTCCGCCGAGGTCGGACAGGAATGGGCCGGCAGCGGCTTCCCGGCCGAGTTCTACGCCCTCGGCGGCCTGGGCCACGGGATCCCGCTGCGGGCCACGATCACCAGCTTCGGCCCGCTGCTGCTGTCCAAGGTGCTCCGGCTCAACCAGACCCAGGAACAGTCCCTCGGCCTGGTCTTCCACTACGCCGACCGCAAGGGCCTGGAGCTGGTCGACCTGAAGGACCTGCGCTCGGTCGTCGCCTTCCTGACCTCCGACGAGGGCAGGAGCGAGCTGAAGGACATCGGCGGCCTGTCGACGGCCACGGCCGGTGTGATCCTGCGGTCCCTCACCGCCTTCGAGGCGCAGGGCATGTCCGACTTCTTCGGGGAGCCGGAGTTCGACACGGCCGGATTCCTGCGTACGGCGGACGACGGCCGCGGGATCGTCTCCGTCCTGGAACTGCCCGCCGTGCAGGACAAGCCGCAGCTGTTCTCCACCTTCCTGATGTGGCTCCTGGCCGACCTCTTCCACGACCTCCCCGAGGTCGGCGACGCGGACAGGCCCAAGCTCGTGTTCTTCTTCGACGAGGCGCATCTGCTCTTCGACGACGCCTCCGAGGCCTTCCTCGACGCCATCACCCGGACCGTGCGCCTCATCCGCTCCAAAGGGGTCGGTGTGTTCTTCGTCACCCAGACCCCGAAGGATGTGCCCGGCGATGTCCTCGCCCAGCTGGGCAACCGCGTCCAGCACGCCCTGCGGGCCTTCACCCCGGACGACCAGAAATCCCTCAAAGCCACGGTGAGGACCTTCCCCGACTCCGCCTACGACCTGGAGGAACTCCTCACCGGCCTGGGCACCGGCGAGGCCGTCGTCACCGTCCTTGACGAGAACGGCGCCCCCACGCCGGTCGCCGCGACCCGGTTGCGCGCCCCCGAGTCCCTGATGGGCCCGGTCGACGGGGCGGCCCTGGACCGGGCGGTGAAGGAGTCCGCGCTGTACGGGCGCTACGCACAGGCTGTGGACAGGGAGTCGGCGTACGAGAAGCTCGCGGCGCGGGCCGCCGAGGACGTCGTACCGGCGGAGCGGCCCGCGGGCCGGGAGGAGACCGGGGAGCCGCGGAGGGGTGAGGGCGGGGAGGACCGTTCCGTCGTCGAGCAGGTCGTCGGCAGCCAGATGTTCAGGTCGCTGGCCCGGTCCGTCGGCACGCAGATCGGGCGGGAGATCACGCGCTCGCTGTTCGGCACCGCACGGCGGAGGCGGTAGGCCGCCTCCGCCTGCACCTCAGCGGCCCCGGCGGTTCTCGGGTACCGGCCGCGCCTGCTGCCGGTCGGTGATCTCGGTCCGCGGTTTCGTCGGCGTGCTGCGGGCGGCCTCCGCGCGCAGCAGGGCGCGCAGGATCGCGTACGGGTCTGTCGGCATGGGTGGGGTCCTTGTGTCTCTCGAAGCGTCGAACTGACGGGTCCTGTTCTTGGGGCGGAGCAGGACCGTCAGCAGCGCAGGACCACCGTGCGCCGGGTGTCCAGGAGGGCCGGCGGGCGCGGCGGCCGGGGCGGCGGGGGAAGCGCC
>NZ_JARGEF010000285.1:0-9578 GCF_033794725.1 Streptomyces sp. ID05-39B
CGTCACGGCGGAACTCCCGGCGGACACGGGGCGGTCCTCCGCCCCGGACGACCGCCCCGTGTCCGCCGGGAGTTCCGCCGTGACGGTGAAGCCGCCGTGCGGGTCCGGGCCCGCCGTCAGGGAACCGCCCGCCGCCGCGAGGCGCTCACGCAGCCCGGTCAGACCGGTCCCGCAGCCCACCCCGCGCAAGGGGCCGTCCGTGCGGGAGCCGTCCGTGCTGTAGCCGCCTGTGCCGGGCTCGCCTGTGCCGGAGTCGCCCGTGTCGGGCTCGCCCATCCCGGCCCCCTCTGTCCCCGTTGCCGTCCCCGTGCTGCTCCTTCCCGTCCCGCTCCTCCCCGGCGTTCCCGTGCCGTTGTCGGTGACCGTCAGCCGGACGCGCTCGGCCGTGCCCGTCACGGTGATCTCGCAGCGCTCGGCGCCGCTGTGCCGGACCACGTTGGTGACCGCCTCGCGCACCACCCAGCCCAGCAGGGCCGCCGTCCGCGGGGCGAGCGGGGGACCCGACCGGCCGACCACCGGCTCGACGCCCGCCGCCGTCAGGGCCGAACGGGCCCGGTCCAGCTCGGTGGCGAGACTGCCCTCGCGGTATCCGGTGACCGCCTCGCGGATCTCGGTCAGTGCCTGACGGCCCACCGCCTCTATGTCCGTGACCTGGGCGAGGGCCGCGTCGAGGTCCCGCTCCGCGAGTCGCCGGGCCGCCTCGGACTTCACCACGATCACCGACAGGGTGTGCCCGAGCAGATCGTGCAGGTCACGGGAGAACCGCAGCCGCTCCTCCTCGACCGCGCGCCGGGCCAGCTCCTCACGGGCGGTGCGCAGTTGCCGTACCGCCTCGCTCAGGGACAGGATCGCGGCCGTCACCATCGTCGACAGGAGGGTGCCGTAGGCGATGTTCACCGCGTCGCTCCAGCCGTTCCGGTACACGGCGGCGGCGCCGGCGACCAGGGCCAGTGCGAGGCCGGCCGGGCCCAGCCAGCGCCCTCGCATGCCGGCACCCACGGCCAGCCCCAGCAGCGGGAAGAAGCTCAGCCAGCTGCCGCCGTAGCCCAGGGCCAGAGCACAGGTGACGACTGCCATGAGTGCCAGCGCCAGCCGGGTGGAGAGCGCCTCCCGCTTCTCCCGGACGAAGCTGCGGAACACCACGTAGATGTAGAGCGAGTTGAAGGTGAGCACGCCCAGGCCGCCGATCCAGGGGTTCGCCTCGCCCTGGAGGAGGTTCGAGAACGCGCCCATGCCCAGCAGCAGCCACGGCAGCAGGGAGTAGCCGGACGGCGGCGGGCCCGGATGCTCGGGCGCCTCACCCGTTCTGCGCCATTCCCGCATCGCTTCCCGGTCCCGGACGCGCTCGGCCTTCCGCCGCGCATGCTCCTGCCACTGACAGGCCACCCTCGCCTTCCAGCTTGCCTTCCCACTCGCCGTCCAGTTCGCCTTCCCACTCGCCTTCCCACTCGCCGTCCAGCTCGTCTTCCAGCCTCGCGGCCAGTCCTTCTCGAGGCGCATCCCCGGTCCCCCTTCGTCCGTCCCCCGTGGGTCCTCACCCACTGCTCCGAAACGCTACGCACCCACCCCAGCCCGCCGGGAGATCCGGTTGTACGGACCCGGGCAGGACAAATGTCCCAGGACGCGCGCCCGGCATACCGCGGGACACCGCGTGACACCTCACCTGACGAACCGTCAGGAGCCTTCACAACTGCCGGGCGCTCGGCTATACAGAGGGACGCCGGACTGGAACGCGTTCTAGATCCCGCCCGTGACGACCTCGGTGCGGCCGACGGTGCGGACGGTCGCACCGAGGTCTTGAGACCCGCCAGGAGCCCCATGCCCATCGACGCAGCCAAGGCCCTCGCCGCCGAACCCCGGACCGGCGAGATCACCTGGGACCGCAAGGACGTCCTGCTCTACCACCTCGGCGTCGGCGCGGGCGTCCCCGCCACCGACCCCGACGAACTGCGCTACACGCTGGAGTCCCGGCTGCACGTCCTGCCCAGCTTCGCCACCGTCGCGGGCTCCGGCTCACCCGGTGTGATCAGCGGACTGTCCCTGCCCGGCGTCGACGTCGACCTGGCCAGCGTCCTGCACGGCGGCCAGTCGCTCACCCTGCACCGTCCGCTGCCCGCAGAGGGCACCGCCACGGCCACCGGCCGTATCGCGGCCGTGTACGACAAGGGCAAGGCCGCCGTCCTCGTCATGCGCACCGAGGTCACTGACGCGGACGGCCCCCTGTGGACGAACGACGCCCAGATCTTCGTCCGCGGGGAGGGCGGCTGGGGCGGCGACCGGGGCCCCTCCGCCCGGCTCGACCCCCCGGCGGGCGACCCCGACAAGACCGTCGAACGGCACATCCGCGAGGACCAGGCCCTGCTCTACCGTCTCTCCGGCGACTGGAACCCCCTGCACGCCGACCCCGACTTCGCACAGGCCGCCGGCTTCGACCGGCCCATCCTGCACGGCCTGTGCACCTACGGGACGACCCTCAAGGCGGTCGTCGACACCCTGCTCGACGGCGACGTGACACGGGTGCGCGCCTACGCCACCCGGTTCGCCGGCGTCGTCTTCCCCGGGGAGACCCTCCGCATCCGCATGTGGCGAGGCGAGGGGGAGGTCAGGGTCGCGGTGAGCGCGGCGGACCGAGCGGACGCGCCCGTGCTGGCCGACACGATCGTCGAACACTCCTGAACCCGTCCGGAACCCACCAGACGTCAACCCGTCCGGAACCCGCCTGCACCCGCTGTAGCCACCCACCTGTATCCGCTCCACCACCTGTATCCGCTCCACCACCTGTATCCGCTGCACCACCTGTGTCCGCTGTACCCGCCTGTATCCGCTGTACCTGCCTGAATCAGCCAGCATCCGAGGGGACCCCGAGGGGAGCCGCACCATGCGCGCAGCCGTACTGCACGAGATCGGCCAGGACAAGCTGGAGATCCTCGACGACGTCGAGGCGGTGGGCTTCGGCCCCGGCAGGGTGAGGATCCGGGTGCGTGCCACAGGCCTGTGTCACTCGGACCTGTCCGCGATGAGCGGGGTGCTGCCGCAGCCCGCGCCGTTCGTGCCCGGCCACGAGGGCGCGGGCGAGATCATCGAGGTGGGCGAGGGGGTCACCCGCGTGAAGCCCGGCGACCGGGTCGTCGTGTGCTGGCTGCCCGCCTGCGGTGTCTGCCCCGCCTGCCGACGCGGCCAGACCGAGCTGTGCCTGGCGGGGTTCATGAACGCGGGCACCCCCAACTTCCGTCGCCCCGGCGCCGATCTCTTCGGCTTCGCCGGTACCGGCACCTTCACCGAGGAGGTCGTGGTCGACGCCGGCTGCGCCGTCCCCATTCCCGACGACGTGCCCTTCGACATCGCCGCGCTCATCGGCTGCGGGGTGACCACGGGGCTGGGCGCCGCGCTCAACACGGCGGACGTGGAAGCCGGTTCGTCGGTCGCCGTCATCGGCTGCGGGGGAGTGGGCGTCTCCGCGATCCAGGGCGCCCGGCTCAAGGGCGCTGCCGAGATCGTCGCCGTGGACCCGGTGGCCGCGCGCCGGGAGGCCGCCCTCAAGTTCGGCGCCACAAAAGCCGTTTCGCCCGAGGAACTCGCCGACGCCAAGCAGCGGATCACCGGCGGTGAGGGCTTCGACTACGTCTTCGAGGTCGTCGGCCGCTCCACCACCGCCCGCACCGCCTACGAGACCACCCGCCGCGGCGGCACCCTGGTCGTCGTCGGCGCCGGCGCCATGGACGACTTCCTCCAGCTCAACATGTTCGAGCTGTTCTTCGACGAGAAGCGGATCCTGCCCTCCATGTACGGCGGCGGCGACGTCCTGCGCTCCTACGAGCGGACGATCGCCCTGTGGCGGGCCGGCCGGATCGACCTCGCCGGACTGATCACGCACCGCGTCCCGCTCGCGGAGATCAACGAGGCCCTCGACCAGATGCGCACCGGGGCCGCCCTGCGCACCTGCATAGAGATCTGAGGCTCCGTCATGTCACTTCCGCTCGCAGGCCGTACGGCGATCGTCACCGGCGCCGGACGGGGACTGGGTCGGGCCGAGGCGCGGGAACTGGCCCGGCTGGGCGCTGCCGTCGTCGTCAACGACTACGGCCGGCCCGGCCGCGACGGCTCGGGCGAAGCCTCGGCCGCCCCCGCCGAGGAGGTCGCGCGAGAGATCCGTACGGCCGGCGGTGCCGCACTCGCCCACACCGGGGACGTCTCCGACTTCGCCGCCGCCCGTGACCTCGTCGACCTGGCGATCACGGAGTTCGGCACGCTGGACATCCTGGTCAACAACGCGGGCATCCTGCGGGACCGCATGATCTTCTCCATGACGGAGGAGGAGTGGGACTCGGTGATCCGCGTCCACCTCAAGGGCCACTTCAACACCACCCGCTTCGCCGCCGCGCACTGGCGCGGACGGTCCAAGGCGGCGGGCGGGCCCGTCTACGGGCGGATCGTGAACACGTCCTCGGAGGCTTTCCTCGCGGGCTCCGCCGGACAGCCCAACTACGCGGCGGCCAAGGGCGGAATCGTCGGCCTCACCACGTCCACGGCCCTCGCGCTCGCCAAGTACGGCGTCACCGCCAACGTGATCTGTCCGCGCGCCCGCACCCGGATGACCGAGGACGTCTTCGCGGGCCTCGGCCGCCCGGACGAAGGGCTCGACCCCCTCGCCCCCGAGCATGTCGCCCCGCTCGTGGGCTACCTGGCCTCGCCCGCCGCCGCCCGGATCAACGGGCAACTCCTCGTCGTGCACGGCGGGATGGTCGCCGTGATCGAACGGCCCCGCGTGCAGGCCACGTTCGAGAGCAAGCAGGAGACCTTCAGCCACGAGGAACTGGATGCCGTGCTCACCCCGCACTACGCAGACCGCCCCGAAGGGGAGACGTTCGCGGCGGCGGAGGTGCTGGGCCTGCGCCGGGAACGCTGACGGAACCGCTTGTCAGAGACAGCACCGGGAACGGTGACGGCAACCGGTGTCAGAGACGATGGCGGTAACGGTGACGGCAACCGGTGTCAGTGACTACCGGGGAATGGTGGCAGAAACCCGGTATCAGAAACAGCAGCCCAGAATGGTGGCAGAAACCGGTATCAGAAACAGCGGTCCGGAACGGTCGTAGAAACCGGTGCCAGAAACAGCGGCCCGGAACGGTGACAGAAGCCGCTTCCAGAGACCGGATCCACAAGCCGTTCCCAGAGACCGGTTCCAAAGTGCGGTTCCAGAAACCGGTTCCAGAAACCGATGACAGCAACAGACATGGGCCCCGTCCGTCATCGTGACGGACAGGGCCCACAGACGTAACGGACGGTCGGTCAGACAGTCGCGCCGGCCTTGTCCTCGGCCGGCTTACGGTGCCGGCCGAGGGGAGCGGACTCGCCGTCCTGGGACGAGACCGGGCCGCGGTGCCGGCCGTGACCGGTGTCCCCCTGTGTGTCGGCGGACCACGGCTGCATGGTGCTTGTGTCGCTCATCTGAAGTGTTCACCCCGTCAACATGATCTTTTTCAGCCGGGAAAGCTTATCCGGCGGACCTCGGGGTGAATCCAGGCGGCCACGCCAACCGCCACTACTTCGTTACAAGCCGTGCCAGGGGCGCCTGTTGGAGCGGGACGGGCCGGGGTGCGACTGGTTGCGGAGCTTCCGGTTCCAGGGCGTCAGGAGCAGCCGCGGCGGCGAACTCGGCAGTGGTCTCGGCACTGGTCTCTGCGGTGGCCTCGCAGGAGCCGCTGGCCCGCGGCTCCGCGCCCGCGGCAGGCACGGCCATACGCGCCACCCCGCACGGCTCCGCCTCCGTCGCGTACGGCAGCCGCAGCACCCCGTCCTCCGTCCACAGGCCGCTGCCCGCCAGCCACCCGTCCGGCGCCGCCAGTTGGTGCAGCCGCCGGTCCGCGGGACGCCATACGCCGACCCAGTTGCCGAACGGTCCGTCGATGCGCAGGCCCACCGCGCAGCTCTCCGGCTGCAGGACCTGGCCCGGCTGGATCGCGAACGGCGTCAGCGCCCGGTCGGCGAGCCGCAGTGACTCCGGGAAACGCACCGGCAGGCTGCTGCCCAGCACCCCCCAGCCGAGCCGGGGCTCCCCGGGCGACGGCGCGTCCGAGCTGATCAGCAGGAGCCCACTGTCCGGGTCCGCGAGCAGCAGCCGGTCGTCGCTGCCCGCGGCGATCTGGAGCAGCGGGGACACCTCGCCGCCCCGCTCCAGGTCCACCACGACCGCCTTGGTACGGCCGTCGGCCTCACGGTCCAGGGCCAGCATGCGGCCCCTTCGGTCCAGCCACACCCCGCCCGAGCAGCGGCCCGGGATCTCCGCGAGGTGCTCGGGGCCGAAGGCACCGCCCGCCACCAGCCACAGCGCGGTCGAACGCCGGCCCACGGCGACGGCGTACGCCCGCTGCCCGCAAGGGGCCGGCGGCAGCAGCCGCAGGACGGTGTCCTCCTCCGGGCACTCGACCGCGCCGAGCAGCAGCTCGCCCGTGCCGGGGCCGGTCGGGTACAGCAGCGAGAACGAGTGCCGCCGCTGGGACACCCGGCGGATCAGGACCCGCCCGTCGGCCATCGGCTGGACCTCCGTGCCGGGCTCTTCCGGCTGGTGGGCGGGCAGCGGCACGGCGTACGGCTCGGGGCCGTCCAGAGTCCAGCGCTCCGGGAACCAGGAATCGCCGTCGAGGGCGAGACGTGCGGCGTAGCTGCCGTCCGCCGTGATCGCGCAGGGCGCGTCGGGCGTCGGGTCGTCGTCCCCGTTCTCCGCGGTGGGTTCGATCGCACAGGCCGTCATGGTTCGGTCACCTCCGCCGACGAAGCTAGTTTTCGTACGCACGGGCGGGGCGGCGGCGGGCGGGGGCTTCGCTCGAAGGAGTGGCGCAGAAGCGATTCTGCTCCGGGGATTGTGGGGGGTGTGCATGGGGTTGGGGTGGTGTGTCCCACCGCCCGGAGTTCTGCGTCCGGGACGCTGCGGCCGTACGCCGCCGATGCGCCGCGTGATCGGCGGCCGCCCACCGGTCTCGCCCGCCCGTCTCGGCCGGTCCCGCCGGTCTCGGCCGCCGGTCTCGGCCGGTCCCGCCGGTCTCGGCCGCCGGTCTCTGCCGGTCCCGCCGGTCTCTGCCGGTCCCGCCGCTCCCTGCCGGTCCTGCCACTCCCCGCCGGTCCAGCCGGTCGAGCCGGTCCCCGCCGGACCGGGGGCCCGCCTCTTCCAGGGCTTCTGGCCTGCGGCGGTTCAGGGGCGGGGGGCGGACAGGTAGCCTTTCCCCGTGCCCCGTCTGTCTGAAGTCATCGCCGCGCTGGAGAACCTGTGGCCCGCTGAGCGGGCCGAGTCCTGGGACGCGGTCGGCACCGTCGTGGGCGAACCCGGCCAGGACGTCACACGGGTCCTGTTCGCCGTGGACCCCGTCCAGGAGATCGTCGACGAGGCGGTGAAGCTGGGCGCCGACCTGCTCGTCACCCACCACCCCCTCTATCTCCGCGGTACGACGACCGTCGCGGCCTCCACCTTCAAGGGCCGTGTCGTGCACACCCTCATCAAGCACGGCATCGCCCTGCACGTCGCCCACACCAACGCCGACACGGCCGACCCCGGCGTCAGCGACGCCCTCGCCGGCGCCCTCGACCTGCGCGTTGTACGGCCCCTCGTACCCGATCCCGGCGACCCCGACGGGCGTCGTGGCCTGGGCAGGATCTGCGAGCTCGACCACCCGCTCACCGTCCGTGAACTCGCCGCGCGCGCCGCCGAACGGCTGCCCGCGACCGCGCAGGGCATCCGCGTGGCGGGCGATCCGGACGCGACCGTACGGACCGTCGCGGTCAGCGGCGGGTCGGGCGACAGCCTCTTCGACCACGTCCGCGCCGCCGGCGTCGACGCGTTCCTCACCGCGGACCTGCGCCATCACCCGGCGTCCGAGGCACGCGCGCACGACACCCACAGCGCCCACAGTGCGCAGGACGCGCACAGTGCCCACGGCGCACACCAACCTCTCGCGCTGCTCGACGCGGCGCACTGGGCCACCGAGTGGCCCTGGTGCGAGCTGGCCGCAGCCCAGCTCGACGAGATCTCCGACCGCCACGGCTGGGGCCTGCGAGTCCACGTCTCGAAGACGGTCACCGACCCCTGGACCAGCCAATTCCCTTCACCTGGAGCCCCCAACTGAACGCCGCGCCCGCCGACCAGATCCGACTCCTCGACGTCCAGGACCTCGATGTCCGCCTCCAGCAGCTCGCGCACAAGCGCCGCTCGCTGCCCGAGCACGCCGAGATCGAGTCGCTGACCAAGGACCTCACGCAGCTGCGCGACCTCCTGGTGGCCGCGCAGACCGAGGAGAGCGACACCGCCCGCGAGCAGACCAAGGCCGAGCAGGACGTCGACCAGGTCCGTCAGCGTGCCGCCCGCGACCAGCAGCGTCTGGACTCCGGCGCCGTCACCTCCTCGAAGGACCTGGAGAACCTCCAGCGCGAGATCGTCTCCCTCGCCAAGCGCCAGGGCGACCTGGAGGACGTCGTCCTGGAGATCATGGAGCGTCGTGAGGCCGCCCAGGAGCGGGCCGCCGAACTGACCGAGCGCGTCGGGTCCGTCCAGGGCCGGATCGACGACGCGACGGCCCGCCGCGACGCCGCCTTCGAGAAGCTCGACGGCGAGATCGCCTCCGCCACCAAGGAGCGCGAGGTCATCGCCGCCACCGTCCCCGAAGACCTGCTCAAGCTCTACGACAAGCTGCGCGCGCAGCAGGGCGGCGTCGGCGCGGCCAAGCTGTACCAGCGCACCTGCCAGGGCTGCCGTCAGGAGCTGGCGGTCACCGACATCAACGACATCCGCAAGGCCGCCCCCGACACCGTCGTACGGTGTGAGAACTGCCGCCGGATCCTGGTGCGGACCTCCGAGTCCGGTCTGTAGGGACGGCTGACGTGCGGGAGTTCATCGTCGAGGCCGACGGGGGGTCCCGGGGCAACCCGGGGCCCGCGGGCTACGGCAGCGTGGTCATCGACGCGGCGACGGGGGAGACCCTCGTCGAGCGGGCCGAGTACATCGGCATCGCCACCAACAACGTCGCCGAGTACCGGGGCCTGCTGGCCGGCCTGCGCGCCGCCCGCGAACTGGACCCCGCAGCTTCGGTGCGCGTCCGGATGGACTCCAAGCTCGTCGTCGAGCAGATGTCGGGCCGCTGGAAGATCAAGCACCCCGGCATGAAGCCACTGGCCGCGGAGGCCGCCGGGATCTATCCGCCCGGCCAGGTCACCTACGAGTGGATCCCCCGCGAGCACAACAAGCACGCCGACCGCCTGGCCAACGAGGCGATGGACGCGGGCAAACGCGGCGAACAGTGGGACCCGGGGGCGTCCATGGCGGCCCTGAACGCCCCGTCTCCGGTTTCGCCCGCGCCCCGCACGCCGTCGGGTCCTCCCGGCGACGCGACCGCCGGCGCGGCGAAGGCCCGCCAGGCCCTGGCCGAGGGACGCGCGGGCAGCGCCCCGGCGCCGACGACCGCCGGCGGGCCCCTGGGGGACACCGCCGGTACCGCGACGGTCACCGGCACCGGCACCGGCACCGCCGCCACCTCCGACGCCGACCGCCGTGCCGCCCGCACCCTCGCCTCCCCCTCCCCCTCCCCTTCCCC
>NZ_JARGEF010000286.1:0-9573 GCF_033794725.1 Streptomyces sp. ID05-39B
CCCCCAGCACCCCCAGCACCCCCAGCAGTAGCGCGCGGCCACGCGGAAGGGCGGCCGGTGTCACTCGACACCGGCCGCCCTTCTGTCGTCGTAGGAGCGGGTCCGTTACCGGATGCCCGCCTCCGCCACCAGTTCCCGGCAGCGCTTCACGTCGACGGCCATCTGCTCCAGGAGCCCGTCCAGGGACTCGAACTTGGCCTGGCCGCGGACGAACGCCAGGAAGTCGACGGCCACATGGAGGCCGTACAGGTCGAGGCCGACGCGGTCGATGGCGTACGCCTCGACCGTGCGCTCGGTGCCGTCGAACTGCGGGTTGGTGCCCACCGAGATGGCGGCCGGCATCGCCTCGCCGGCCGCGTGCAGCCAGCCGGCGTAGACGCCGTCGGCCGGGATCGCGGTGTGCGGGAGGGTCTCCACGTTCGCCGTGGGGAAGCCGAGTTCGCGGCCTCGCTGCGCGCCCCGCACGACGACGCCTTCGACGCGGTGCGGCCGGCCCAGGATCTCCCCGGCACCCTCCACATCTCCCTCGGCGACCAGGCGCCGGGTCAGCGTGGAGGAGAACGGCTCGCCGCCGCCCGCGTCGCCGCACACGAACAGGTCGACGACCTCGACCTCGAAGTCGTAGACCTTGCCCTGCTCGACGAGGAACTCGACGTTGCCCGCGGCCTTGTGGCCGAAGCGGAAGTTGGGGCCCTCGACGACCGCCTTGGCGTGCAGCTTGTCGACCAGGACCTTGACGACGAAGTCGGCGGGCGACAGCTTCGAGAACTCGGTGGTGAAGGGGAGGATGAGCACCGCGTCCACGCCCAGCTCCGCCATCAGTTCGGCGCGGCGGTGGTGCGGGGCGAGTAGCGGCGGATGGCTGCCGGGCCGCACGACCTCGCTGGGGTGCGGGTCGAAGGTGACGACGACGCAGGGCACGCCCAGCTCGCGGGCCCGGTCCACGGCGTGGCTGATGATCAGCTGGTGTCCGCGGTGGACGCCGTCGTAAGAGCCGATGGTGACGACGCTGCGCCCCCAGTCCTGGGGGATGTCCTCCAAGCCACGCCAGCGCTGCACTGTGACCGCTCCTCGAACCTGTGTCCGTGTTTGTCGTGTGGTGGTGTGTTCATGTGTTCCGTTGACCGCATACGCAGCTCTAAGGGTGCCATGCCGGGTGTCTCCGGCCCGCATCGGCATGGGCGCTGTGACTCGCCCCACTGCCGCGGGTCGTCCGGCCAGGCCCCTTGATCAGGCCGGAACCCGCGGTCCCGCCAGGTTCTCGATCATGCGACGGGTGCTCGGGCCGACCAGTCCCGCCCACTCCCCCGGCTTCCCCGACTCCCGCGGCTCTCCCTGCGCACCCGGCTCCCCCGGCTCCCCCGGCTCCCCGGTGAGCCAGGCCGCGATCTGCGAGGCGAACCCCGGGACATGGCGGGCCAGGTCGGTCAGGCCACGGTCGAAGCGGGCGGCGCCGTCCGGGGTGCGGCCGAGCAGAAGGCCGGTGCGGTGGACGAGAACACGCAGGTCCGGACCGCTGAGCCGGCCGGCCGAGTGCAGTACGGCGTCCAGGACGGCGGGCTCGCGTTCGTGGGCCAACAGGAAGTCCAGCAGCTCCCGGCGGAGGGCGCCCGGCCCGGCCAGGACACCGGCCAGGGCGGCCCGCAGAGGCTCGGGGCCACCGTCCAGCAACCCGGTGACCAGCGGAAACAGCACTGCGGTGGCGGCGGTACCGTCGTCGAGACGCTCATCGACGTGGGCGGCGAGGTCCCCGACGGCTTCCGGGCACCGCTCCATGGCCTCGCGCAGGAGCTGGGCCATCCGGCGGGCCAGGGCGGGAGTGGCGGCGTCGACGAGAGCGCGCGACAGCGGTCCGGCGTCCGTGCCGAGGCGGTCCAGCCGGGCACGGCAGGCGCCGAGCACCGGTTCCGGGTGGGTGGTGAGCGCGGCGAGCAGGGCGCCCGGCGGCAGCTTCGGGTCACCTGCCGTGAACCGCTCCAGCGCCTCCGGCAGGTGTCGCTCCCGGGCCTCGGGGTCGCGTACGAGGAGGGCGAGCGCCCCGCCGCGCAGGGTCCGGTCGGCGGGCCGGGCGAGGATCGCGAGAGCGGCATACCGCAGCAGCTCGCGGTCTGCGCGGGTGGACGCCCTGGGCGCGGCGCGCGGTCCGTACGTCATCGCCGCGGCACGCCGCTCCGGCCGTTCGTCGTGCGCCCATCGGTCGACGGCCCGGCACAGAGCGGAGGGCTCCTCCTCGGCCAGCACGGCGAGGAGTTCGCCCGCGCGCGGGTGCGCACGCTCCACGAGGACCTCGGTGAGGTCGTCCACCCCCCGGTGCCGGTGCGTGTACAGGAGCGCCTGCGCGGCCGTCGCCACGGTGGCGTGCGGCATCGCGGGCAACGGCCGCTCGTCGTCGAACCAGCGCGCGAGCAGCGGCTGTACGGCGGTGGCGTCGGCGGCGAGCAGCCGGGCGACGGCGTCGAGGTGGCGGGGCACGTCCTCCGCGTCCGGCGCGGGGTCCGCGAGGACCAGCCGGCGCAGGAGGTCGAGGCGGAGGCCGGCGGGGAGCGGCAGGGCGCTCCAGAAGCCGGGGCCGAACGCGACGGTGCGGCCGGGCCGGTCGCAGCGGCCCACGACCAGGTCGGCCAGCAGCCGCAGGACACCGGCGTACGGGGTCGCGTCCGGGAGGCGGGGCAGGGTCTCGGCGAGGAGTCGGGCGGCCCACCAGGACTCCGGGTCGGCCTCCAGGGCCTGGGTCAACTCCTCGAGTCTGGCGGCGAGTTGTCGGTGGCCCTGCTGCCGGCCGAGGTGCAGGAGTGCCTGCACGACGGGGCCGATGCGGTGGTGCGGGACGGGCAGCGGGTGGGTGCCGTCGGGAGTGCGGGGGCGGTGTACGAGGACGCGCAGGGCTTCGTCCAGGTCGAGGTGCAGTCCCTGGATCCAGTCGGCGAGTTCCTCGTGGGCGAAGCGGTAGCCGCCGCCGGCCGGCACCAGGAGGCCTTCGGCGAGGACGGCGGACGCCCAGCCGGTGCCGCCGCCGAGCCGGGCGGGGGCGGGCCCCCACGGGAACACCGCCTCGAACGACGCCCGGTCCAGCTCGCCCTGCCCCGGTCCCAGGCTGCGCCGGGCGGCTTCGTGGACCTGCCCGGACACCTTCGCGGCGAGCCGTCGTACGGCGGTGCCGCGCACGCCGTTCCCGGCGGCCAGCCGGACCGCGATCCGCAGGCACATCAGGTCGAGGTGGGCGGCGAGGACCTCGTCGCGGCCGACGGGGGTGCCGTCCTCGATGTCGGGGAGGGCGGCGCGGACCTGCGCGTACAGCCGGAGGGTGAGCGGATGCCCGGCGTCGCGTCCCGCGAGCACGGTGTCCGGGATGCCGAGCCGGGCCCGCACCTCGTCCGCCTCGGCCTCGGTGAGGTCGCCGAGGGGGACGCGCGGCGGCAGATCCCGGTCCGTGCGGCCGTACAGCATGCCCGCCGGGAAGTGCGGGCCCGCCTGCTCCCAGTACTCGGTCCGGCAGGCCACCGCCAGCCGGGTTCCCGTCTCCCGCAGCCAGTCCGCGGTGCCCTCGGTCCACTCGGGGAGTCGGTGGGCGAGGACGGGTGGCATCTCCTCGGGGCCGTCCAGCACCAGCAGCAGCGGGCGGCCCGCGGCGCGGGCGTGGTGGGCGAGCCGATCCGGGGTCAGCTCGTCGAGGGCGGGAACCGGCCGGGACGCGGCGACGATCCGGGCGGCGCGGCCCAGTGCGCGGCGGGCCGCGTCGGCGACCGAGCCGTCGCCGTCCCGCAGGTCGGCGCCGCGCAGCCACAACGTGGGCGCCGCCCCTCGCGCGCGCCGCGCGGCCAGGGCCGCGAGTGCGCTCGTACGGCCGCTGCCGGGGGCGCCGACGAGGCTGAGGACGTCGGCCGGGCTGCCGGCGAAGGCGTCGAACTCCCGTGCCGGACCGGCTCGTTCGACCAGGGCGCGGGGGTCGGCGGGCGGTCCGTCGGAGCCGACGGAGGTGGCGCTGAGTTCGAGGAGGCCCGCCAGGTTGAGGTCGGCGCCGTAGGCGGGGACGGTGGCCGCGTTGCGGGCGAGCAGGTCGGCGAGGGGGCCGCCGGGCGGGCCGGGGCGCAGCGGGACGGCGAAGCCGGTGTCGTGGTGGTCGGAGCGCAGGGCGGTGCCCAGCACGGCGACGACGGCGCCGGTCTCCACATCGAGGACGGGCCCGCCTGCCGCGCCCCCGCCGAGCCGCAGCGCGTCCCGCCCCGCCGTGCCGATGGCCAGCTCCAGACAGTCCGCGAGGCGGTGGAAGCGGGATGTGGCGGTGTACGTCACGGAGGTCGCCGCCAGCACCCGTGCCTCGCGCCAGCAGCCTGCGGGCAGCCGGACATAGGTGCCGCTCCCGACGTCCTCGCGGACGGTGACCGGCAGGGGGTCCGCGTCCAGGCCCTGGGTGCGTACGAGGGCGAGGTCCAGCTCCGGCAGCGGGGTGACGGCGTCGGCGGTGACGACGCAGCCGCTGCCGTCGGCGCCGTGGAGGACGAGGCGGGTGAGGCCGTCGACGGCCTCGTGGCTGGTGATGACGGTGCCCTGGTGGTCGGCCAGGAAGCCGGTGCCGCGAGGGCGGCCGGCGAGATCCTGGACGCGGACCAGGGTGGGTTCGGGGCGGGGGCTCGCGTCGTCCGCGTGCGCCGTCCCGGGGTCCTGCCGCGGTGCGTGGCGGCCGTCGCCGGTGCACGGGCTCCGTCCCGCCATCGCCGTACCTCCCCGCCGCGCCCGCGTGCCCTCTGGGTCGACGGTAGGCGCGTGGTGATCGGCGGGACAGGGCGCGATACGAAAGCGCCCCCGTGCACTCCCTCGGTTCACTCCGAGCGCCCGCCCGGACGGGTGAATGAACAGGGTGTGCTGGACACACCCTAGGGGTGGGGGAACCGAGGGGGGACCGTGGAGCGGCGGCGGAGCAGGACCCCGTGTCCGCCGCTCCACGGGCGAAGCGGAGCGTCGGGTCTCAGCCGAACACGGCCAGGCTCTTGGCCTTGCCCTTCTGTTCCTCCACGAGCGCCAGGAAGCGGCCCTCGGGGTCGAACACGGCGACCGCGCCGATCCCCGTGTACTCGTCGGGCATCTCCAGCCGCACACCGTTGAGCAGCAGCCGTGCCCGGCGCTCGTCCACGTCCCAGCGGGGGAACGCGGCCGTGGCGGCCTCCGCGACCGGCATCACCGTCAGCTCCTCCTGGAGCTGGTCGAGGGTGCGCGCGGAGTCCAGCTTGTACGGGCCGACGCGGGTCCTGCGCAGCACCGTGAGGTGACCGCCGACGCCCAGGTCGGCGCCCAGGTCGCGGGCGAGGGCGCGGATGTAGGTGCCGGAGGAGCACACCACCGAGACGATCAGGTCCAGGACGGGGGTGCCGTCCTCGGCGACGGCGTCCCGGACGTCGTACACGGTGAACGAGGAGATGGTGACCGGGCGGGCCGGGATCTCGAAGTCCTCGCCGTCGCGGGCCCGCTTGTAGGAGCGCACGCCGTCGATCTTGATGGCGCTGACCTTGGACGGGACCTGCATGATCCGGCCGGTCAGTTTGGCGATCCCGGCGTCGATGGCGTCCCGGGCGATCCCGGAGGCGTCGGTGGAGGAGGTGATCTCCCCCTCGGCGTCGTCCGTCAGGGTGTTCTGGCCCAGCCGGACCGTCCCCAGGTACTCCTTCTCGGTGAGCGCGAGGTGCCCGAGGAGCTTGGTGGCCCTCTCGATGCCGAGGACGAGGACGCCCGTCGCCATCGGGTCGAGCGTGCCGGCGTGTCCGACGCGGCGGGTCTTGGCGATCCCGCGCATCTTGGCGACGACGTCGTGCGAAGTGAAACCCGACGGCTTGTCGACGATGACAAGGCCGTCGGGCGGGGTCTGCTTCGGGCTCATTCGGCGGCGTCGTCCGTCTCGTCGTCCTCGTCGGGCTTCCTGTACGGGTCGGCGCCGGCGGCGTATCCGGCGCCCGCGGACGCCTCGCGCACCTTCTCGTCGGCCTGGCGCGCACGGTCGAGGAGGTCCTCGATGGTGCGGGCGTTGTCCGGGAGGGCGTCGGCGACGAAGCTCAGCGTGGGCGTGAACTTCACGCCCGACGCGCGGCCGACCTCGGAGCGCAGGACACCCTTGGCGCTCTCCAGGCCCGCGGCCGCGGCGGCCCGCTCCTCGTCGTCCCCGTACACGGTGTAGAAGATGGTCGCTTCCCGCAGGTCACCCGTGACGCGGGTGTCCGTGATGGTGACGTGGGAGCCGAGCCGCGGGTCCTTGATCCCGCGCTGTAGCTTCTGGGCCACCACCTCTCGGATGAGGTCCGCCAGCCTCTTGGCGCGCGCGTTGTCGGCCACTGGTCCGTCTCCCGTTCTTTCTTCTTTGCGTTCTCTGGTGTGGTCAGTCGTCGTGTTCGCCGTGGAGGCGGCGTCGGACCGACAGCAGCTCCACCTCGGGGCGGCCGGCGACCAGCCGTTCGCACCGGTCCAGTACATCGGTCAGATGCTCGGTGTCCCCGGACACCACGGCCAGGCCGATGACCGTCCGGCGGTGCAGATCCTGGTGGTCCACCTCGGCCACGCTCACCGCGTACTTGCGCTGGAGCTCGGCGACGATGGGGCGGACGACGGAGCGCTTCTCCTTCAGCGAGCGTATGTCGCCGAGGAGGAGGTCGAAGGACAGGGTCCCCACGTACATGTGTAACCGGTTCACCCGCCGGTACGGGATCGATGGCCCTGTCCTGAACGAACAGGGGCATCAGGAACGGTACCTCGATCCCGGCCGCGGCTCGACGGGGTTTTCCCCGCTCACCGCCGCCGGAACGCCGCACCGGCCGGCGGGGCAGCGCCCCGCCGGCCGGCACGAACCGGGGGTGTTACGCCCGCGGCTTCTCCCGCATCTCGTACGTCGCGATGACGTCGTCGACCTTGATGTCGTTGAAGTTTCCGAGGTTGATACCGCCCTCGAAGCCTTCGCGGATCTCGGTGACGTCGTCCTTGAAGCGACGCAGACCGGAGATGTTGAGGCTCTCCGCGATGACCTTGCCGTCGCGGACGAGTCGAGCCTTCGTGTTGCGCTTGACCTCGCCCGAGCGGACCAGGACACCGGCGATGTTGCCCAGCTTGGACGACTTGAAGACCTCGCGGATCTCCGCCGTGCCGAGCTCGACCTCCTCGTACTCCGGCTTCAGCATGCCCTTCAGGGCCGCCTCGATCTCCTCGATGGCCTGGTAGATCACCGAGTAGTACCGGACGTCGACGCCCTCGCGCTCCGCCATCTGCGCGGCACGGCCGGCCGCACGGACGTTGAAGCCGATGACGATCGCGTCGGAGCCGGTCGCCAGGTCGATGTCCGACTCGGTGACCGCGCCCACGCCGCGGTGCAGGACGCGGATGTCGACCTCTTCGCCGACGTCGAGCTGGAGCAGCGAGGACTCGAGAGCCTCCACCGAACCGGACGCGTCGCCCTTGATGATGAGGTTGAGTTCCTGCACCAGACCGGCCTTGAGCGCCTCGTCCAGGTTCTCCAGGGAGAACCGGACTCCGCGCCGGGCGAAGTTGGCGTTGCGCTCACGCGCCGCGCGCTTCTCGGCGATCTGGCGGGCCGTGCGGTCCTCGTCGACGACGAGGAAGTTGTCGCCGGCGCCCGGGACGTTGGTGAGACCGAGGACGAGGACCGGGGTCGAGGGACCCGCCTCTTCCACGTTCTCGCCCTTGTCGTCGAGCATCGCGCGGACACGGCCGTACGCGTCGCCGACCACCATGGTGTCGCCGACCCGCAGGGTGCCTCGCTGGACCAGGACGGTCGCGACGGCGCCGCGGCCACGGTCCAGGTGGGACTCGATCGCGATGCCCTGCGCGTCCTGCTCCGGGTTGGCCCGCAGGTCGAGCGAGGCGTCCGCGGTGAGGACCACGGCCTCCAGCAGCTGCTCGATGTTGAGCCCCTGCTTGGCGGAGATGTCGACGAACATCGTGTCGCCGCCGTACTCCTCGGCCACCAGACCGAACTCGGTGAGCTGACCGCGCACCTTGGTCGGGTCGGCACCCTCGACGTCGATCTTGTTGACCGCGACCACGATCGGCACGTTGGCCGCCTTGGCATGGTTCAGCGCCTCGATCGTCTGGGGCATCACACCGTCGTTGGCCGCCACCACGAGGATCGCGATGTCGGTCGACTTGGCACCACGGGCACGCATGGCGGTGAACGCCTCGTGGCCCGGGGTGTCGATGAAGGTGATCCTGCGCTCTTCGTCGTTGACCTGAGTGGCGACCTGGTACGCACCGATGTGCTGCGTGATACCGCCGGCCTCGCCCGCGACGACGTTCGTCTTGCGGATGGTGTCCAGCAGTCGGGTCTTACCGTGGTCGACGTGACCCATGACGGTCACGACCGGCGGACGCGCGACGAGGAACTCCTCGCCACCCTCGTCCTCGCCGAACTCGATGTCGAAGGACTCGAGCAGCTCGCGGTCCTCCTCCTCGGGGCTGACGATCTCGAGGACGAAGTTCATCTCGTCCGCGAGGAGCTTCAGCGTCTCGTCGGAGACGGACTGCGTGGCGGTGACCATCTCGCCGAGGTTCATCATCACGCCGACGAGCGACGCCGGGTTGGCACCGATCTTCTCGGCGAAGTCGGTCAGCGAGGCACCGCGCGACAGGCGGACGGACTGTCCGTTGCCGCGAGGCAGCATGACGCCGCCCACCGACGGGGCCTGCATGGCCTCGTACTCCTGGCGCCTCTGACGCTTCGACTTGCGACCGCGACGCGCGGGACCGCCGGGACGACCGAAGGCGCCCTGCGTGCCACCACGGCCACCGGGACCGCCGGGACGGCCACCGAAGCCGGGACGACCGCCGCCGCCACCGCCGGGACCACCGGGACGACCGGCGAAGCCACCGCCGCCACCGGCACCGGGGGCACCGGGACGACCGGCGAAGCCGCCGCCACCGCCACCGGGACGACCGGCGAAGCCGCCGCCGCCACCGGGACGACCGCCGCCGCCACCGGCACCGCCGGGACGACCGCCACCGCCGGGACCACGACCGCCGGGACCGCCGCCACCGGGGCGGGGGCCGGCAGCCGGACGCTGCGGCATCATGCCGGGGTTGGGACGCGGACCGCCGCCGGGACGCGGAGCGCCGCCCTGCGGACGGGGCATGCCGCCCGGGGAGGGACGCGCGCCGCCCGCGGACTGCGGACGCGGAGCGCCGCCCGGGGCTCCGGGCGAGGAGGGACGCGGGGCGCCGCCGGGCGCGCCGGCACCGCCGGGACGCGGACCGCCGGGACCGCCCTGCGGGCGCGGGGCCTGCGGACGGGCCATACCGGCGTTGCCGCCGGAGGTGAAGGGGTTGTTGCCGGGACGCGGACCGGCCGGACGCGAGCCCGGACGCTGAGCGCCGCCACCGGGACGCTGACCCTGCGCGGGGGCCGGGCGCTGGCCCTGACCGCCCTGCTGACCCTGACCGGCGGCCGGACGGCCGGCGGGACGGGGTGCGCCGGGACGCGGGCCCTGGGAGGCCGGCTTCTGGGCGGCCGGAGCCGCCGATGCGGCCGGTGCGGCCGGGGGCGCCGGCGGAGCGGTGAACTCCGGGGCGGCCGGGGCCGGACGC